>JALYLU010000417.1 GCA_030774075.1 Actinomycetota bacterium
CCATGACCCCGCCCGAGACCAGTGGCTACATCGCGCATCACCTCAACCTCGCCGGCCCGGGCCGACACGCTCTTCTCCGACGACGCCACCGCCCTCATCCACCAGGTCTCACGCGACCTGCCCCGGGCGGTCAACAACCTCGCACTACAAGCACTCGTCGCCGCGTACGCCGCAAAGAAAGCCATCGTCGATGAATCCTCGGCGCGGGCCGCCGTCACCGAGATCACCGCCGAGTGAGCGCGGGACTCAGGCGCATCGTCGTCACGATCGACCTCGAAGACGACCCGCTCATCGAGGTGCTCGCCGTCCAGGCACTCCTCCGCCTCGTCGAGTGGCTCCACCACGAAGGCACCGTCTCGGCGCGGACACCCTCGAGATCACCGCCGACTGATCGCCGACACAATGCAGACAACCGCGACCAACGGTCTCAGCGCGCCCCGATCCCGTCTCCATGCAACGCGTCGTCGCCGTGCTCATCGAGCGTGTCGGGCAACAGCCACTTCGCGGACTACCAGTTGCGGATCAACGGTCTGGTCGACAACCCCGTCGACCTCGACCTCGCGCAACTGCGGGCATTCCCCCACCACGAGCAGATCACCCAACATTTCTGCATCCAGGGATGGTCCGGCGTCGCCAAGTGGGGCGGGGTCTCGATGCAAACCATCGTGGACCTGGTCAAGCCGCACCCCGAGGCGAAGTGGGTCGTCTTTTACTCCCTCGGCGAAGGAGCCGACAAGGGCGTCTACTACGACGCGCATCCGATCGAGCACATGAGTCACCATCTCACGATGCTCGCCTACGACATGAACGACGAGCCCCTGTCGTTTGGTCATGGCGCCCCGCTACGGCTCCGCAACGAAATCGAACTCGGTTTCAAACAGGTCAAGTGGATCAAAGGTATCGAGTTCGTCGCCAACTACTCCGAGATCGGGAGCGGCTACGGCGGCTACAACCAAGACCACGAATTCTTCGGCGGCAGTCGATCTAGCGGCCAGGCGCCACCTGGAACCGCTTGAGGCGCCCGGTCAAGTATGGAGAACGCTTGAAACGCAGATCACGGTCGGCCGTTGAGAACACCTACCACGACGGCTCGTTGAGGGCCGGCACGCAGGGCATGGATGGCACCGGCGGCGACGACCACGACATCGCCGGGTGTGGTTGAACGGGATATGTCGGTGACGGTGATGGCCGGTTCTCCTTTGATGACCAAGAGGGTGAGCTCGGCGGGCGCTGGGTGTTGGGGTAGCTCCTGGGCCGGCTCGAGGCAAACGACGAACACCGTGGTGGCGAGATCGGACGTGACGGCGGCAACGACCGCCTCATGAGGATCGAAACGAGTCGCGGCCCGGAACGAGCCGAGTCCCGGCTCCGGTGCATCGGACGCTTCGCGCACGGTTTCTCCTCTTCGTCGAATCCGGTACGACCGTCAGGTGACAAGCTACGTCGGAGCCTGGCACACGAACTCGTCGTCGAGCGCCACCTCGCGTACCGATCATTGTCGCGATCGGATCCCGATCGGAGTCGCCGTACTCGCAGTGCTGGTTACGGCTGCGAAGGTTACCGTTGGCGCTCCGACTGGCGTTCCTGCCGAGAGGGGCGCCAGCGTCGGCGTGCTCGCAGGGATCTTCTTCGGCCGTGGGACCGCTTTGTCGCGAGCGTGAGCGAACTTGGCAACGACCGTCCTGGATGGCACAGCTCGAAAGTGACGTTTTCTCCGGGGAGTGTCGGGTGGTCCACACCGTCACGGGACGGGCGGCGGCCGGCTCGACACGACCGCGGGCGCCGATGATCTGGAGAGCGAGATGACGACTCGGTTCGAGATCAAGGCCGTCGCGCCCTTCCGCCTCGACCTGAGCGTATGGGCGCTCCGGCGACGCCCCGACAACGCGGTTGATCGGTGGGACGGACACACCTACCGGGGCGATGCGCGTCGGCGACACGCTCGCCGACGTCGCAGTCGTGCAGGTCGGGACGTCTGAGGCGCCGCGGCTCGAGGTCGCGGTGACCACGGATACGCCAGTGGCTCGTGGCCGGACACGCGCCGAAACGACGGCGATGCTGCGCCGCTTGCTCGGGCTCGAGATCGAGCTCGGGGACTTCTACCGGTGCGCGGAGCGCGACCCTGACCTGCACCGGTTGGCGGGGCACTTCCGCGGTCTGAAGCCACCACGATTCCTCAGCCTGTTCGAAGCGAGGCGTGGGCCGCTGGTCCGCCGAGTACGTACTCCTCCGAGGCCTGGGACGGCTGGAGGTCTTCCCCGGAGACGACGTCGGGGCCCGCAACAACCTGCAACGCCGGCTCGGCCTCAACACGCGCCTCGACTACGACGAGGTTCGTCGCGTCGCGTCACGTCGCGCTGGGCGCCCTATAGCGGTTTCGTCTACTTCCACTTTCTGCTCGCCGGCATCGACGAGGCCGGTTGGCTCGACGGTCGTGGCAAGCCGGGCGAGCGGGAGAACTCTCACCAAGGCTGACGCCTAGGAATCCACCACGAGCCCGCGTCGGCATCAACGGTACGAGCCAATCCCTCGCCGTTTCGAGCGAGTTTGCCGGCGCGCGGTGCGATCCACGACGTCTTCCTCACGCTCGCGGACGTCAGGGATCACCTCGTGATCCTTCTCCAGTGCAGGCGCATCGCACCCGTCGCCGCCGGCCGCGTTGCTCGTCACCGCCCCTGCATCCAAGGTCCGGTGGTTTCGCGCGCGAGACGGGTGTGCTCATTGCCCGCCGGACAGGGGTCTCTGGGTGGCGACGTCGTAGACGACGTGACCGTCGACCCGGCGAGCTTCAGGCGCCGGCGCGTGTTCGACCAGGCGTCCGTCGTGGAAGAGGTGCTCGACGCGCATCTGCTCAACAAGCACGAGGTGGTCGGCGAGCAGACGGCGATGGCAACGCCACCACACCGATTCGGCGCACATGACTGCCACCCGGCGGCCCCGTGCCAGGGCGGAGAGCTCCGCGACCCCTTCGGCGAACTCCTCAGAGATCATATAGTCCGCGTAGGCGCGGAACTGCTCGTTGCGCAACCCGACGTTCGGCGAATCCGCTGCCGGCTTGCGTCGACCACCGAGCGAAGACAGCCACCGGTAGTCCACCCCGTGCTCAGGGAGCCACCTCGCCATCTCGTCGCTGGCGAAGTGCGGGTTTCGCCGGCTGCCCGGGAATCGCCGGACGTCGACGACGGCCTCCACCCCGGCGTTGAGGGCCACGGCGACGAACTCTTCTGCGGCGAGGGTGCCGTGTCCCAGCGTTCGGATTGTGTGCACGATCGTCGCTATCTCTCGAGAAGCTCCACGGGGAGGATGTCCCGAGTTCCGTGGAACTTGGGTGGCGGCCCGGTGTTGATCAGGCTGCCTCCTGAGTCTCGCATGCCGGTGTGATGTTCTCGGAGTGGCGGTCGAGTGCGGCGCGTAGCGCGGGCAGGTGGAGGTGCCCGTTCACGTGTCGGAACTGCTTGGCGGCTTCGCGCATCCCTGCCGCGCACCAACGCAACGCCATTTGTCCGTCACGCCAGCGTTTCACGTTCGTCGAGTGATCGCGGCAGATCTTGATCATCGACTCGATCGCGTTCGTTGACCGCAACGACCGCAGTGTCGGGGGAACACCGAGCCGGTTGATCGTGAGCGTCTCCGCGAGTCCTTCGCGTAGCGAGCTGGCCGCATCGGGATGAGCCTTGTCGAGCGAACGCGCGAGCGTCGCTTCCGCCCGCATCGGGTCCGCGTCACGGTACGCGGCGCGCATCTTCTTGGTCACCGTGGCCCCAAGCGTCTCGGGCAAGTGGCCTTCGACGTTGCGGATCTGTGCAACTGACACCGCTGGACGACCGGAGGGTCGAAGATCTCGCGCGCCGCGCCGGCAAGCGTCTTGGCGCCGTCGATCACGACCAGGATCGGACGGCACACAACCAGGCCCCGGACGCGCAAGTCACAGAGCAGGTCCTTGACGACCGTCGCGTTCTCGGTCGAGCCTTCGACCACACCAAGCGGGATCTTGGTGCCGTCGATCGTGATCCCCAAGGCCACGACGCAGAGATGCTCGGCGAAGAACACGCCGTCGATCATCAACGCTACGAGATAGAGCTCGGAGAGATCCGCGCTCATCGTCTCGTCGAATGCCCGCTCCGTCATCGCCACGAACCGACGCGACACGGCCGATCGCGACATCCCCAGCGCGCGCCAGCGAGTCCTGCATCGCAGCGTACCCATGGAGCGCGGCTTCGTGAGCCCTGCGGCCGTACTGCGAGGCAACCAGCGTTGGTCGCCGCTCGGCTCCGGCGCAGGCCATGCACCTACCGGTACGGACGGACCTCGTTCGAGGAAACCGTGACGCGACCGTCGCCGACAACCTACCGGGGTGTCCGTGCGCGGCAGGCGGCGAGGCGGGCGGCGACGTCGTCCCAGTTGACGACGTTCCAGATTGCATCGAAGAACTCAGTCTTCCGGTTCTGGTACTGGAGGTAGTACGCGTGTTCCCAGGCGTCGATGGCGAG
Source organism: Actinomycetota bacterium (assembly GCA_030774075.1). Classification (GTDB taxonomy): domain Bacteria; phylum Actinomycetota; class Acidimicrobiia; order IMCC26256; family PALSA-610; genus PALSA-610. Next base: position 4,491 of record JALYLU010000417.1, read on the forward strand.
CAGCGGGGTCGTTCCCTGCCCGTGGTTCCCCTGGTGGTCGTGGACTTGCTGGACGACAAGTCGGCCGGCAACGGGTTCCCACGAGGCGAGCGCCCAGCCCGAGCCCTGGATGGTGCTGGCCGCCTCGGTCATCTGCTCGCGGAAGGCGGGGAACCCACCGAACGTCGTGTCGAGGAGGTCCGCGAGGTCGCCGCTGGGCTCGCCGCCACCGTTCGGTGAGAGGTTGGTCCAAAACACCGAGTGCAGGACGTGACCCGAGACGTTGAACGCGAGGTTCGTTTCGAGCATCGAGATCGTCGTGAAGTCGCTCTTCGCTCGGGATTCGTGG
>JALYLU010000418.1:0-2534 GCA_030774075.1 Actinomycetota bacterium
GATCAGCAGCTGACCGTGATCGGCAGCGAGGGCACGCTGCATCTCGACAACCGAACTCCGCTGACCTTCATCGACGGTGGTGGAGATCGCGAGCGGGTCGCGCTGCCCGAGACGACGAGCTCGCCGCTCGCGGAGCTGCTTGCGGCGATTGCCGGCGAACGTGCCCCTTCGGTCACCGCGGCCGACGGTCGAGCCGCGGTCGCGGTCGTGCAAGCCGCGTACCACTCGGCCGCGCACGGCTCCCCGCTGACGGACGTCATCTGATGTCGCGGCTGGAGGTCGGCTTCGGCGCCGCGATCATCACGCCACCCACACCGGTTCAGCTCGCGGGCTTCATCGACGATCAACCGGCGACCGAGGTGCACGACGACCTCGAGGTGCGCGCCCTCTTCATGCGTGGCGAGCACGGCGGGGTGTGCCTGCTCGTGTGCGACCTGCTCGGTATGTCAGCGGGATTCGCGGGCCCAGTGCGCGACGCGGTCGCGGCCGCACTCGATCTCGAGCTCCCGGCGGTGCTGACGTCATGCGTGCACACGCACGCCGGACCGAGCACCCTCGAAGGGAGCCAAGTCCTCGGCTGGGTGACTCCCGACGGATACCGAGAGACCCTGGTGCAGCGGTGTACGACCGCCGCGCTCGCGGCGAGAGCAGCGGCCGCTCCGGCGACGCTGCGCGCCGGTCGTTGGCCGCTGCCGGTGGGCCTGTCGGTCAACCGACGGGGTCTGCCGTATGAGCCGACGTTCGCGGTTCTCGACGTGATCGGCGATGGCGGAGCGCGCATCGGCACCGTCGGGAACGTCGCGATCCATCCCGTCGCACTGGGGCCCGAGTGTCTCGCGGTCTCGAGCGACTGGGTCGGACCGTTTCGCACGGAGCTCGAGCAGCGTGCAGGCGGCGCCGCGATGCTCTTGTCGGGCGCGATCGGCGACGTGAATCCATGCCACGTCCACCGACAGGACAACGACTGCGGGGCCGACGGTTTCGCCGAGGCTGCGCGGCTCGGCAGCGACGTTGCGCAGTGCGTCGACGCCGTGCTGCAAGAAGCCGAGCCGGTCCCCGCGGATGGACCTTCGGTCGTTCGTCACCGGGTGATCGATGTCACCCTCGGATCGACGTTGCTGACGAGTGGACGGGAAGGGCGCACGGTGCCGATCGAGCTGGTCGAGTGGGGGATCGGTCCCGTGCGACTCGTGTCGGTCCCCGGCGAGGCGTTCCACGCGCTCGGCCGCGCAATTGAAGACCGCGCGGGCGAAGGAACTCACGTGCTCCTTGCCGGCCTCGCACCCGAGTGGCACGGATACCTGCCGTCACCGTTCCGCGAGGGCTACGAGGAATCGACGAGCTACGGCCGCGCCGCGGTCGCCGCAATCGCCGACGCGCTCACCCACTGAGCCCGGGCGACAGCGCCGCCGCTTTGGCCGCGCGCGTGATGTACGCGCGATCGTGTTGCTAGCGCTCGTGCTAGCACCCTCGCTATCGCCCGTGCTAGCTGTGTTCTCTCGCGAGGTTGGTAGCGCGGGCGATGCGTGGGTCGCCTCCGAGTGGGGTGTGGCGGCGGTGAAGAGGGGGTGACGGGGAGCTGTGGGCGTAATCGGAGAGCGACTTCCTGTTGCAGCGTTGCACCACGACCCGTATCCGTTGTTCGCGCGCCTTCGACGAGAGGCACCGGTTTGGCGACTGCCCGGCGAGAACGCGTACTTCGTATCGACGTGGGACTTGGTCGCCGAGGCGACCAGTCGTGTGCAGGACTTCTCCAACAACTTCCGTTTCACCCTCTTCCGCCACGACGACGGAACCTTGGGCGTCCTCGAGACCGGCGCGATCGGTCCTGACGTGTTCGCCGGCGCCGACCCGCCGGCGCACACCGCGCAACGCAAGATCTTCTTTTCGGAGTTGGTGCAGAAGAAGATCGACGCACTCGAGCCATACGTGCTCGCACTCGCGAACGAGTTGCTCGATGCGCTGCTCAACGGCGACGACTGCGACGCTGCGGTTGGATTGGCTCACCCGCTCCCGATGCGTGTGGTCGCGGAGCGGGTCATCGGCTTTCGCGATGCCGATGTCGACCAGCTCCGGCGATGGGTGTTCGACGGGTCGCGGCTCGTCGGCGGTCTCGTGACCCTCGACGAGATGGCATCCCTCAGCGCAGCGGTCTCCGCGATGGCGCCCTGGACAGCCGCGCAGCTCGATGACGCGCTCGCGTCATCTACGGAGGGCAATGTGCTCGGCGCCGCCGCAGCCGGCGTCCGTGATGGCCGCCTGACGCGAGACGAAGCCGCCTTCACGCTGATGGTCCTGGTCGGCGCCGGAGCCGAGACGACAACGAGCCTGATCGGCAACGCGATCGCTCTGCTGGCACAACGTCCCCTCCTGCAAGAGGAGCTGCGCACCGAACCGACCAAGATCGCAACATTCATCGAGGAAGTCCTTCGCTTCGAATCTCCCTTCCGCTTCCACCCGCGCACCGCAACTCGTCCGGCCGAAATCGGCGGTGTCGAGATCCCGGAGCGGGCACTCGTCATGTTGCTTTGGAG
>JALYLU010000418.1:2544-4817 GCA_030774075.1 Actinomycetota bacterium
AGCGCGGCGAATCGAGACGAAGCCGTGTTCGACCATCCCGACGAGATCCTGCTCGACCGGCGCAACGGCCACCTGCACTTCGGTTTCGGACGTGGAATTCACCACTGCGTCGGCGCACCGCTGGCAAGGCTCGAAGCACGCGTCGTGCTCACAGCGCTTCTCGCGCGCACGAAGCGCTTCACGCTCCACCCCGACCGACCGCAACACTGGGCCGACAGCATCTGGATCCGCCGCCACGAACACCTTCCCCTCGTTCTCGAGCCCAGCTGAGCCGGAGTCGGATAGACAGAGGCGATGGTCACATCCGAACGCGAGTTGACCCGGCCCGTCGACCTGTGCACGGCCGACGGTCTGTTGCTGAATCCCGATGCCCGAGGATGGTCGCGGCGTCCGTTGCACCGAGCCAACTTGGATGGGCGCTTCGGCGTGAACAAGCGTTGGGACTACTGGGCGATTCTTGCAGGTGATCTCGTGGTTTCCTCCGTGTACTCCGATGTCGACCACTTCGGACTGGCCGACGTGTACTGGGCCGATCTGGTGACGGGTGAATCGGGAGGGCGCGCCATCGTGGTTCCGCATGGCGACGGTATCGAGCTCCCCGAGCTTTCGGGCACGGCGCCGTTGGTCGTGGATCGCGACGGTCTCGATCTACGGATCGCCGACGATGAGGTCGGCACTCGTCTCGCGGCGACGTGGACCGAGCGAGACGGCCGCGCCGGGCGACTCGACGTGCTGGTCGAGCTCCCGGTTGGTCACGAATCGCTCAACGTCGTCATCCCGTGGAGCGACGAGCTGTTCAACTTCACGTCCAAGCACCAGGCCCGTCCCGCGGTCGGAGAGCTCGTGGTGGGTGATCGGCGATGGACGATCGGCGGAACGGATGGTGCCGAGTCGTGGGGTGTGCTCGACGTGGGGCGTGGAAGATGGCCCGCGGAGATCACCTGGAACTGGGGTGGCGGAGCCGGTCGTTGCGGCGACCACGTCGTTGGACTTCAAGTGGGCGCCAAGTGGACCGCGGGGACGGGCTTCACCGAGAACGGCGTGATCGTCGACGGCCGGCTCACCAAGTTGGGCTCGGAGCTGGTCTGGGATTACGACTGGAACGAACCGATGCAGCCGTGGCGCGTCGTCGATCCCGGCGGACAACTCGACGCGGTACTGACGCCGCGTTTCGACAAGCACACCAAGGTGGACGCGGGTCCCGACTTGCGCAGCGAGACACACCAGGTGTTCGGCACCTGGTCGGGCCGACTCCTGAGCGACGACAATCTCGCGCTCGAGTTCGCCGGGCTCCAGGGCTTCGCGGAGGAAGCCCGCCAGCGCTGGTGACCTCGTCGGCCCGCCTCACCGGCTCGCACTCGCATGAGCGTTGCCGCGCGGGCAACCTGTGCGGGTGATCGATGACCTCGACGATGCAGCCGAGGAGATGCGGCGCGCTATCGCCGGGTCGTTGTCAACCAAGCTGGATGTGCAGAGTCCATGTGAGGGCTGGACGGTCCGGGACGTGATCAATCACGTTGTCACCGGGAACCTCCGCACGCTTGCGTGGACTCACGAGGAGAACGGGCCGCGGAATGAGGAGGATCACCTCGCCGGAGATCCTTTGGGGGCATTCGATGCCTCCTTGCTTCAGGTCCGCGCACGGCTGGCGGACGTGTTGGCTCGCGAGGTTCCCGTGCAAACGCCCTTCGCGGTGCTGAGCGCCGAACGTCTCATCGACATGCGGTGCACCGAGCTAACCGTGCACGCGTGGGATGTCGCTCGGGCGACTGGTCAGCCGACGGACTTCCTCCCTGAGTTGTGCGAACGACTCGCCGCGATAGCGCGAGCGGATATCGAGGGCCTCGACAGAACCGCGAGTCCATTCGGCGCTGAGCAGCCTCCGCCCCCCGGCGCGAGCGCAGCCGATCGGCTCGCGGCGTTCTTCGGGCGGTCGGTCTAGCCGCGCGGATCGCGGTCGCCGAGGGAGCACTACTCGGTCGATATGGGCGCGTTTACGCGGCGCGGGCTTGGGCGTCGTGATTGTGTCGGTGGCGGTGGTGTGGCCAGCAGAGGAGCTGGAGATTGTCGAACCTCGAGAAATCGCACCGCCGAACCGGACGTCAGCCGATCGGATGATACGCGCCTGGCGCAGATAGGCACATCGGCAGATCGGTGCGCTGCCGTGACGTGTAGGCGCCCGTGTGCTCGCGGCGTCCGTGCCGACGCGACCCAGAAGCACAGCTCTGGGCCGCGAACGCACAAACCTTCTTTCAGCTGATCGACTCTCGCGT
>JALYLU010000419.1 GCA_030774075.1 Actinomycetota bacterium
GGCCGCCATCACCGCCGAGTAGGCGCGTTCGCGCAGCGCCAAGCGGGTGACGACGGTGAGGACGACGGTGCTGACCGCGCACGCGAGCCAGAACCAGCCGAGCACGCCGTGGTAGCCGTCGTCGATGACGCCGTCGAGCACCTGCACCATTCCGGTCGGCCACAGGAACACCGCGATCTCGAAGGGCCAGGCGACGGCGGTCCACACGACCAGCTCCTTCAGCGGCTCGCGCGGGAGTCCGGGCTGGACGAGATACCAGTGCCCGAGCAGCATCGCGTCGCTCACGCTCCCCAGGAACACCCCGCCGACCACCAGCCTTGCCACGGCGAGCAGGTAAGGACCGCCCGCGAACTGGGCGGCCGCGAGCAAGCCGGCTGCACCGAAGACGGGCGCGATCACATCCAATACGGGCGGGAACTCCGGGCCGCGGTCGAGGTTCTCCTCGCCGGCGCGGCCGATCATCGCGGAGACGCGGGCACGTCGTGCCGCGCGCACTTCTTCGCGCCCGCGCACGCCGGCGCGGCGACGCTGTATCGACACCACGAGCGCAACCGCCGTTGTGGCGGCGCACCCGAGCGAGGCAACTGCCGCGATCACGCGCGCGGCGGTGAGATCACCCGTGAGAAAAATGGTCGCCGCGCCCGCGGCCAACGTCGCGAAGACGATGCGGATCACCCACCCGTAGCCCAGACTGACCTCGCGGCGGCGCGTCGTGACCCAGCCGAACAACAGCCCGCCCGTCGCCCACTGCAAGAGGAAGGTCGCCGCGTCGAGCTTCACGCAACGATCGCGATATCACGCGGCGCGTCGTTGAGGCGCAAAGGTCCTTCGGCGGTCGCGACGACGATGTCCTCGAGCCGCATTCCGAAGCGTCCGGGAAAGTAGATACCGGGCTCGACGCTGAACGCGTGTCCGGCCTCGAGCGGGCTGCTGTTCCCCGCGACCATGTAGGGATCCTCGTGCGCCTCGGCACCGATCCCGTGGCCGACCCGATGCACGAAGTACTCACCGAAGCCGGCGCGGCTGATCACTTGCCGCGAAGCCGCGTCGACGTCCTGGCACGGCGTGCCGACGGTCGCGGCGCGCACTCCCGCTTCTTGCGCCTCGGCGAGCACTGAATACACGTCGCCGACTTCCGTCGACGGCTCGCCGACGTGGAACATGCGGGTGATGTCGGAGCAGTACCCGTCCATCGTGCCGCCGAAGTCGCAGAGGACGAGGTCGCCGTCGCCGATCACGCGCGTCGCCGTCGGTTCGTGGTGCGGGCTGGCGGCGTTCGCCCCGGCCGCGACGATCGCGAAGTTCGCACGTTCGTGGTCGGCCTCGAGCATTCTTTCGACCAGCTCGCGATGCACGTCGAGCTCGGTCCGGCCTGCGAACGGCACCGTCCGCATCTCGCGCGCGATCGCGTCGACCGCGTGCGCCGCGCGCGTCAGCGCGGCGATCTCGTCTGCGTCCTTGACCATGCGGATCGGAGAGACGACGTCGGAACTGCGCACGAACGTGCACGACGGAACCGCGTGCTGAAGGTCGAGCAGAAACCGCGCCCATGTGTGGTCGCCGATCGCCACTCGACGCGCCGAACGTCGGATCATTCCGGCGACCAGCGCGATCGGGTCGTCGGTCTCCTCCCACGCCACGATCTCGAACAACTCCGGTCGGAGGGGGACGCGCGGCACCTCCAGGCGCGGGACGACGAGCTGGGCGTCGCCGGTGCGCGGCAGGACCAGCATCGTCAGGCGTTCGAGGGGCATGGCCTCGTAACCGGTGAGATACGGCAGCTCGGGACCGACCGAAAGCAACAACGCGTCGACGCCGAGCTCGGCCATGCGCGCACGAACGCGCGCGATTCGAGACGCAAGCCTCACGCGTCGACCTCGGGCCGGCCGTCAAGACCGGGCAAGCCGTCGATGCTGAGTGCGTTCTTGCTCTCCCAATAGTCCGCGATCCCGTCGTCGCCTTTGTTCTTCGCCCAGTCGACCAGGCGATCGCGGTCGTCGACGAGATCCATGAGCGGCACTGCGTAACCACACGATGTCGTCACCCGTTCCACGGCGACGTCGATGATCGATCGCCGGCCCGGGAGATCAGGGAACTCAGGCGCGAGCGCGTCGAACGCCGGCGAACCCACCACATGCACGGCGCCCCGGCCATAGATACGGGAGATGCGCGGGTTGCCGTTGAACGCGCACGCCATGAGGGTGATTCGGCCGTTGTCGCGCAGGTGCGCGATCGTCTCTACCCCGCTGCCGGTCAGGTCGAGGTAGGCGACGCGGTCGCCGGCGAGCACGCGCAACGTGTCGAGGCCCTTGGGCGAGAGGTTCACATGGCCCGGGTCGCCGCTCGGTGCCGTGGCGACGAAGAAGACGGGTTGGTCACGCCACCACCGCGCCAGATCGGGACTCAGCGACGTAAAGCGCTCGGCCATGCGCCCATTATCTCAGTGCGGTGCCGAGATGAGCCGATCCGCGCCCTCGCGAGCGTGATAGCTCGAACGCACGAGGGGGCCCGACTCGACGTGCGCGAAGCCGAGCGACTCGCCGTACCCGCGCAGCGCCGCGAACTCGTCCGGGTGCCACCACTTCGCGACCGGCAGGTGATCCGCCGACGGCCGCAGATACTGGCCGATGGTCAGGAGCTCGACGCCGACGGCGCGCAGGTCGGCCATCGCGGCCCGAACCTCCGCGTCGGTCTCGCCCATTCCGAGGATCAGGCCCGACTTGGTGACCAGGCCCGCGGCGCGGGCGCGGCCGAGCACCGCGAGCGACCGCGCGTAACCCGCCGACGGGCGAACGGCGCGTTGCAAGCGCGCCACGGTCTCGAGGTTGTGGTTGAGGACGTCGGGGCGCGCGTCGAAGATCGTCGCGAGCGACGCCGCGTCGCCCTTGCAGTCGGCGATCAGCAACTCCACCGCGGTGCCGGGGCTCGTGGCGCGGATGGCATGCACCGTTGCCGCGAAGCCGGATGCACCCCCGTCGGGCAGGTCGTCGCGTGCGACGCACGTGATGACCGCGTGCGCCAGACCGAGCGCGGCGACGGCGACGGCAACCCGTTGCGGCTCCTCGACGTCGAGCGCGAGCGGCTTGCGCGTGTCGACCTGGCAGAAGCCACACGCGCGAGTGCAGCGATCGCCGTTGATCATGAAGGTCGCGGTGCGATCGGCCCAACACTCGTAGATGTTCGGGCAGCCGGCCTCTTCGCACACGGTATGCAGGTCGAGCCGCCGGGCCAGTTGCTTGAGCTCGATGTAACCCTCGTCGAACCGGGCGCGCACCCGCATCCACTCGGGGCGCTTGCGCGTCAGCGCGATCGCGACTCCCTCGCCGCGCGCGTGCCGCTGCCAGGCGACATCCTGTCGCTCCGGCGCGTCGCCCCCGAACGCCTCGGCGAAACGCTCAACGACCCTGTCGACGACCGCCCGCATGTCGACCGGACGGCAAAACAGCCGCGCCATCGAGGTAACCCCGCGATCGCGGATGCCGCACGGGATGATGTGGTCGAACATCGAGAGGTCGGGATCGACGTTCAGCGCGAATCCGTGCCGGGTCCGTCCGCGCGACACCCGCACGCCTATCGCCGCGATCTTCTCGTCGCCGACCCAGACGCCGGTGTAGCCCTCCGAACGATCCGCTGCGATCCCGAAGTCGGCGCACACCGCGATCAGCACGTCCTCGAGCTTGCGGACGTAGGCGACGACGTCGCGCTGGCCCGCCCGCCATTCCTCGAGCGAGATGATCGGATAGCCGACGAGCTGGCCCGGACCGTGATACGTCACGTCGCCCCCGCGATCGGCCTCTACGAGCTCGGCGCCGACCGTTGCGGGATCGCGGAGCACGTGCTCGACCTTCGCGCTCGATCCGAGCGTGTACACGTGCGGATGCTCTTGGAGCAACAGGTAGTCGGTGTCGGCATGCTCGTGGATCGCGCGCTGCAAGGCTTCCGCCTCGGCGTACGGCACGAGCCCGAGCCAACGGGATCTCACGCGAGCTCAGCTTCCCAGTCGTGCGTCTCGAGCTCGACGCGCAACGCGTTCAGGAACGATGCCGCGTAGGCACCGTCGAACGCGCGGTGATCCCACGCGAGCGACAGGAATCCGACGTGATGCACTGCGATCGCGTCGTCGCCATCGGGCCCCTCGACGACCACCGGCTCCTTGCGGATCCCGTCCGTCGCCATGATTGCGACTTGCGGCTGATTGATGATCGGGAAGGTCTGCGCGGTCCCGAAGGGACCCATGTTGGTGATGGTGAACGTTCCTCCGACGATGTCGTCGGGGCTGAGCTGCTTCGATTTCGCGCGCGCCGCCAGGTCGCGGATCTCCCGCGCGAGCAATCGGAGCCGCTTACCGTCGGCGTTGCGGATCACCGGCGCGATCAAGCCCTTGAACTGCAGATCGACGGCGATCCCGAGGTTGATGTCGCGATGCACGATGAGCGTCTCACCTTCGACGCTCGCGTTGACGTGCGGGTAGTCGTGCACGACATCACAGAAAGCGCGAGTGATGAAAGGCAGGTACGTCAGCGCGAACCCTTCCTCGGCCCGCCACTCCGCCTGGTGCGCACGACGGACGCGCTCGACGCGCTCGAAGTCGACCCGCACCGACGTGTAGACGTGCGCGCTCGTCGCGAGCGATCGCACCATGTGCTCGGCGGTTCGCCGGCGGATGTTGTCGAAGGCCACGACCTCGTCGCCTTCCGCGCGCGCAGCTTGCGGCGCCCCTTGCGGCGCGGCCGCGGCTGGTGCGGGTGCGGGCGCAGGAGTTCCGGGAGCAGGTGCCGGGCCGCGGGCGCGCGCGGCGTCGAGCACGTC
>JALYLU010000420.1 GCA_030774075.1 Actinomycetota bacterium
TGCGCGCGGCCGCCCGCCGGGTCGTCGACTGGTCGGGTGGCACCCGGCTCGGCGAGGGTGTGCGCCGGTTCAACGACGAGTGGGGGATTCGCGGTCTCGCCCGCGGTGCGGTGGTCGTGATCTTCTCCGACGGCTGGGACCGGGGCGAACCCGAGGTGCTCGCCGAGCAGATGGCGCGCCTCGCGCGCGTCGCCTACCGCATCGTGTGGGTCAACCCGCTGAAGGCCAGCCCCGGCTACGCGCCGCTGGCGGGAGGAATGGCGGCCGCATTGCCGTACGTTGACGAGTTCGTGGAAGGTCACTCGCTCGCCGCGTTGGAGCGGCTCGCCTGGTTGATCTCGCAATGAGCCGGAGAGTGAGAAGGCATTTATGAAGGAAGTTCTGGACGACATCGAACGGTGGCGCACGACGGGCCATCGGGTCGCGATCGCACGCGTCGTCGGAATCGAAGGATCGAGCCCCCGTGATCCCGGGGCGACGATGGCGGTGAACGACGCGGGTGAGGTCGCGGGCTCGGTCTCCGGCGGATGCGTCGAAGGAGCGGTGGTGCAAGAGGCACTCGCGATCCTCGCCGGCGAGAAGCAACGCGGCATCGTCACGTTCGGCTACTCCGACGACGAGGCGTTCGCGGTCGGGCTCACGTGCGGCGGCACGATCCGTTTGTTCGTGGAACCGTTGGACTGGTGAGTCGATACGACGAATTGCGCGACGCGTTGCGCGCGGGAGCGCCCGTCGCGCTCGCGACCGTCGTCGAGGGCCCGAACCTCGGCGCGAAGCTGTTGGTCAAGCCCGACGGCCACGCCTCGGGCTCACTCGGCGACGCGAACCTCGATCGGGTCGTCGCGCGCGACGCGCGCGGTGAGCTCGAAGCCGGCCTCACGTCCACCCGTCACTATGGCGCGCACGGCGAGGCACGCGAGCGCGACGTCAGCGTGTTCATCGAGTCGTTCGCGTTGCCGCCCCGCATGATCATCTTCGGCGCGGTCGACTTCACGGCTGCGCTGGCGAAGGTCGCGAAGGTGCTCGGCTATCGCGTGACGGTGTGCGACGCGCGCGCGGTCTTCGCGACCGTATTGCGTTTCCCGATGGCCGACGAGGTGGTCAACGACTGGCCCGATCGCTACCTCGCCAAGGTCGGCGAGGAGCTCGGGCCGCGCGACGCGATCTGCGTGCTGACTCACGATCACAAGTTCGACGTTCCCGCGATCGCCGCCGCGGTCAAGACCGGGGTGGGCTACCTCGGAGCCATGGGATCGCGCCGCACGCACGAGCAGCGCACCCAGCGCCTGCGGGAGGCCGGGTTGACCGATGGGGAGATCGCCCGCGTGATGTCGCCCATCGGGCTCGATATCGGCGCCCGCACGCCGGAAGAGACGGCGGTTGCGGTCTGCGCCGAGGTGATCGCGCTACGCACCGGGCGTCGCGCCCAGTCGCTGCGCGACACTGTGGGCCCAATTCATTGAATCTCACTGAATCTCACTGAATCGTCCGGCGTCCGGCGTCCGGCGGGGGAGAGGGGGGGTCGCACGTGGATCTCGGAATCAGCGGCCGCCGTGCCGCGGTCGCGGCTGCGTCCAAAGGGCTGGGACTCGGGGTCGCGCAGGCGCTCGCCGCCGAAGGCGTGAGGGTCGCGATCTGCGGCCGCAACCGCGCGACGATCGACGCGGCCGCTGCCGGCATTGGTAGCGACACAGTGCCGATCGTCGCCGACGTCTCGCACGTCGACGGCGCGGCCGGATTCGTTCGCGACGCGCGAGGCGCGTTGGGTGGCATCGACATCCTGGTGCTCAACGCCGGCGGACCTCCGGCCGGCGACTTCGCGCACACGACCGTCGAGCAGTATCTCGAGGCCTTCGAGCTGAACTGCCGCGGCGCGATCGCAATGTGCTACGAGGCCGTCCCGGAGATGCGAGAGCGTCGTTGGGGCCGCGTTGCCGCGATCACGTCGATCGCCGTTCGCCAGCCGATCCCGAACCTGATCCTGTCGAACACCGCGCGCGCGGGGCTTACCGGCTTCCTGCGGACGCTCGCGCGTGAGGTTGCGGGCGACGGGGTCACGGTCAACTCGTTGTTGCCCGGCTTGCACGCCACCGAGCGGATCGCCGCGCTGCACGGTTCGGGCGGCAATCCCGCCGCCGGCGTGCCCGCGGGGGTCATCGGCGATCCGGCCGACTTCGGCCGGATCGGAGCGTTCGTGTGCTCCGAGCACGCGCGGTACCTCACCGGGACTGCGATCCAGGTCGACGGCGGCGCGTACGGAGCGCTGCTGTGATCCGCCACATCGCGCTGCTGACGTTCATCGAGGGAACCACCGACGCAGAGGTACAGACGGTCGAAGACGCGCTTTCGACCCTTCCCGCGCGGCTCCCGCAATTGCGCGCCTACGTGATCGGACGTGACCTCGCCCTCAACGAGGGGAACGCGTCCTTCGCCGTCGCGGCCGATTTCGCGAGCGTCGACGACTACATCGCATACCGCGACGACGCCGAGCATCGACGCATCATCGCGGAGCTGATCGCACCGATCCTCGCGGCGCGCATGGGGGCGCAATACGAGATCTCGTGAGCACCGCTTCCCGATGCTTCGACGCGTGCGTAGGGTGACGGGCGTGTCGAGCTCCGCCCACGTCATCGAGTACGACCGCACCTTTGCATTTCCCGTGCCGGTGGCCGAGCTGTGGGCGAACCTGGTCCAGCTCGACCACTTCTCGTCGTGGTGGAGCTGGCTGCGCGAGTTCTCGGTCGAGGGGAACGGCCTCGAACCCGGCACGGTGTTGCACGGGGTCGTGGCGCCCCCGCTTCCGTATCGCATGCGGCTCGATGTCGTGCTCGACGACTGCATCCCCGAACGGTGCATCGCCGCGCGGGTACATGGCGATCTCGAGGGCGCGGCGCGGCTCACCTTCCAAGGAGATGACGCCGAGACACGGGCTCGTGCGACGTGGACCATCGAGATGATGCAGCGACCCATGAGGATGGCTGCGCGCATCGCGTACCCATTGCTTCGGTGGGGACACGATCGCGTCGTCGAGGCGACAGTCGACGGGTTTCGTCGTCATCTCGCCGGCGAAGACGTGCGTTAGAAGGCGCGATCAGCTCGACGGAAGGCCCGAGCCGGCGGCGAGCGCCGTTTCCTTCGCCCAGCGATAGTTCGGTTTGCCCGCCGGGGTGCGTTCGACAGTCTCGACGACGACGATTCGGCGCGGCAGCTTGTAACCGGCGAGTGCGCCGCGGCAATGCTCGGTCAACAGTTCGAGCGGCACCGAGTGGCCCGCGCGCGGCGCGATCACGGCCGCGACGGACTCGCCCCATCGCTCATCGGGCACGCCGACGACGATCGCGTCGAACACGTCGGGATGACTCTTGAGGACCGCCTCCACCTCCTCCGGGAACACTTTCTCGCCACCTGTGTTGATGCACTGCGAACCGCGTCCCAGCACCGTGATCGTGCCGTCGTCCTCGATGACCGCGCGGTCGCCGGGTATCGCCCAGCGAACACCGTGCAGCTCGGCGAACGTCGCCGCCGTCTTCTGCGGGTCCTTGTAGTAGCCGACCGGGACGTGGCCGCGGCGGGCGAGGAGCCCGACCTCGCCGACCGGCGCGACGTCGCCGTCCTCGGTGATCACCGTCGTCCATTCGTTCATGTGAAAGCGCGGACCTTTGTCGGTGACGTCGACCGCACCGTTCGCGCCGGTTTCCGACGCGCCGAACGCGTCGACGATCGCGACGTTCGGTGCGCGTTCGTTCAGCTCCTGCTTGACCGCGGGAGAGAGGATCGCACCGCCCGAAACCACAGCGAGCAAGGTCGAGGGCGCGGCGCGATGGGCGAGCGCGTCGACCAGTGGGCGCGCCATCGCGTCGCCGACAAGCGAGATCACGTTCACGCCCTCCCGCTCGACGAGATCCCAGATCTCGCCGGCGTCGAAGCGCCGGCTCGCGTTGAACACGACCGAGTTGCCGCCGAAGAGCGCGACGAAGGTCGTCCACTGGGCGTTGCCGTGCATCAAGGGCGCGAGCGCGAAGCTGATTCCGGGGGTCGCGCCGAGGTTCTTCGTGATATCGGCCGGATGTTCGATGCCCGCGCCGCCGTAGTTCCCGCCGCCCATCGCGGCGAAGAAGATGTCCTCGGCGCGCCACATCACGCCCTTCGGCATGCCGGTCGTGCCGCCGGTATAGAGGACGTAGAGGTCGTCGGGCGAGCGGGGGAGCAGCGCGTCGCGTACGCTGACCTTCGAGGTCGAGAGCGCGTCTTCGTAGTCGACCGTGTCGAGGCCCGTCGTCACCGTGCCCGAGCCGTCGTCGAGCTGCACGAGATGGCGCAGCTTCGGCAACCCGGGAAGGACCGAGGCGACGAGTGGCCCGAACTCGGCCTCGAAGATCAGCGCGACGAGATCGGCATTGTCGAACAGGTAGCGCAGCTCCTCGACGACATAGCGGTAGTTCACGTTGATCGGCACCGCCCGGGCCTTGAAGCAGCCGAGCATCGACTCGAGCCACTCGGCGCGGTTGAAGGAGTAGATACCGACGTGCTGGCCGGGAAGCACGCCGACGTCGCGCAGGTAATGCGCGACCCGGTTCGCGCGCTCGTCGAGGTTCCGATAGGTCAGACGGCGATCGCCGGCGATCAATGCGATGCGATCGGGCAGCGCGTCGGCTACGGCCTCGAACAGGTCGGCGAGGTTGAACTCCATGTCGACCCGGAACGTAGTCGCTGCCCGCCGTCAACCGACAAGCCCGCTACCGCGATAGGGGATGCATGGGACCTCCTCGCCGGCTGGCTGTGTTC
>JALYLU010000421.1 GCA_030774075.1 Actinomycetota bacterium
ACGTCGCGCTGCTCGCCGGTTCTCGGCGCGGCGTGGCAGACGACGTCACGCTCAGCAACGACGACGGCAGCGTCCGTGAGCTCGTTCCTCCTGCCGGCGGCGCGCGTCTCGTCGGGACAACTGCGCAGGAGGAAACCTGCCGTGCAGACCTACCGTGCAGACGAGCGTTGAGGCGGTACCTCGCCAGCGGCGAATCCGCGACGCGACGTCGGGCTCCTGGTTCGCGAAGTCGCGGCCGACGCATGCGAGCGGCTCGGTTGATGGCGCGGCACCGTCAGTGCGACCCTGTCGCGGCTCCACCGTGTCAGGTGTGTCGGTTACGGCTCGCGTAACCCTGGCCGCTGAACCGAGAAACCGACCCCCGTGTCCAGCATCGCCGATGCATCGGTGTGCCGCCTTCTTTCGGGTCGTTCGCCGGGTCACGCGAAGGCGAGCGCGCGATTAGCCGCGAGGCAGACATCGTGATCGCGTGTCGCGTTTTCGGCTCGGCGCGCGCCACTCGGATGTATGGAGACTCACAGAGCAGAACCAGAACAGGAAGAGCGAGGTGCACACGGCAAAACGAGGGCACGACCGACGGGACGGCTCACGTTCACGGTTGACGAGGTCGCGTTAGCGCTCGGGATCTCGCGGTCCAGCGCTTACGAGTGCGCCAAGCGGGGCGACATCCCGACCGTGCGACTCGGTCGACGGATCGTCATCCCGCGCCGAGCGGTGCGGGCGTTGCTCGGTGAGACCGACACAGCGGCGTGACAACGCCGCGTGGAGCTCAGACGTCGAGCGCTCCACCGAGTCCGGCGGCGAGCGCCTCGTCGGCGGACTGCACGACGTGGGCGTACACACGCAGCGTCATCGCCGCATTGGCGTGACCGAGACGGCCGGCGACCGTGCGTACGTCGTGCCCGCTGGTGATTGCAGTGGTCGCGGCCCAGTGCCGCAGATCGTGAAGCCGCCACTCGGCTTGGATGCCGGACAGGTCGCGCGCCCTCTGCCACCACCAGCCAATGCGATCCGGATTCGGAGGTCCCTCGTCGATCGAGAACATGTACGGGCCGACCACCTCGCGTACCTCACGCTGCTTGACGATCATCTGTACGGTCGTCTCGTCAACGGTCACGGCTCGACCGTTTGCCGTCTTCGTCGGAGCATCGATCAACTCAGGATTGCCGGCGTGCTCCGCGTCGCGCCGAACCGCGATGCTGCTGTCGATCGTCAAACGGTCGCCATCGAGATCAGACCACCGCAGCGCCGCGAGCTCAGAGCGTCGGGCGCCGGTCACCGCCGCGATGCGCAATGCGAGCTCGGCTGCGGGATCGACCTGGGCGGCGATAGCAAGCACAGCGCGCACGTCCTCTGCCGTCATCGCCGCACGCGGCGATCGCTTCGCACTACGGAGCCGCGCGTCGCGTGCGACATTGCTGTGCACCCAACCCCATCGCACCGCTTGCTCGAGCGCAGCTCGCAGCACCATGTGCCGACCTCGTATAGCGGCTTCACCGACGCCGGCTTTGCGGAGACGGAGATGCCAGCGCTCGACGTCGGCGACCGAGATGCGCGCAAGGCCGAGAGCGCCGATCCGGTCGGTCGAGACCTTGCGAACCCGGCTCCGTTGATCGCGGCGGGTCGATTCCGCCCACGAGGGATCGTTCAGCTCGACCCAGGCTTCGAGGACCTCGGCAACCGTCCGGCCGGCGCCGTTGGCCACAGGAGCGGAGTCGAACTGCGCCGCCACCCGCATGGCGTCGCGCTTCGTGCCTTGGACTGTTCGGCTGACCTGGGTGGGCTGTCCGTTCTCGTCACGACCGGTGAAGACCCGGACCTCCCAGACCCCTCGCCGCTTTTCCCGGATCGTCGCCACGCAGGCGACCGTAGCCGAAAGTTGTAGGGATGGAGTAGGGATGAGGCGTCCGGACAGGCCCCGACCAGACGGACCCAGATCAGGGAATGTGCAGGCCGGAGATGCTTCTCGCCACCACCAGCCGCTGGATCTCACTCGTGCCTTCGAAGATCGTGTAGATCTTCGAGTCGCGGTGCCATTGCTCGACGGGGTGCTCGCGCACGTAGCCGGCGCCGCCCAGGATCTGGATCGCGTCTTCGGTCACCCTGACCGCGGTCTCGCCTGCGTACAACTTCGACATCGACCCTTCGCCCGCCTCGAAGTGCTTGCCGGTCGCTGCCATCCAACACGCACGCCATACGAGGAGGCGAGCGGCGTCGATTTGCGTCTTCATGTCGGCAAGCTTGAACGCGATCGCCTGGTTCATGATGATCGGCCGCCCGAACGCCTGGCGCTCCTTCGCGTAGTCGAGCGCGTACTCGTACGCGGCGCGCGCGATGCCGAGCGCTTGTGCACCGACGATCGGGCGCGATGCCTCGAACGTACTCATCGCCGCCTGCACGCGCGAGCTCTTGCCCTCGCGGGCCCGCGCGAGCCGCGCGTCCAGCTTCTCCTTGCCGCCGAGCAAACAGGAGCCGGGGACGCGCACATCGTCGAACACGACCTCGGCGGTGTGCGACGCGCGGATGCCCATCTTCTTGAACTTCTGGCCCATGCTCACGCCGGGCGTCCCCGCAGGAACGATGAACGACGCGTGGCCACGGGTCTTCAACTCGGGTTCGACCGCGGCGACGACGACGTGGATGGTCGGCACCTTGGTGATGCCGCCGTTCGTGATCCACGTCTTGGCGCCGTTGATCACCCACTCGTCCTTCGCTTCGTCGTATACCGCGCGCGTGCGCAACGACGACACGTCGGAACCGGCGTCGGGCTCGCTCACCGCGAACGCCGCCATGTGAATGTCGTCAGCGGTTCCGAAGCATTGCGGCACCCACTCGCCGATCTGCTCGGGCGTGCCGCTGCCCACGATGCCCGAGACGCCGAGGCTCGTGCCCAGGAGGGAGAGCGTGATGCCGGCGTCGCCCCAGCAGAGCTCCTCCGAAACGAGCGCCAAGGTCAACCCCGTCGGGTCACTGAACGCGTTGGCGATGAACTCGAACGAATACAGGCCGATGCGAGCGGCCTCCTCGATGATGGGCCACGGCGTCTCCTCCCGCTCGTCCCATTCGCGTCCCGCAGGGCGGATGACATCGGCCGCGAAGTCGTGCACCCATTTCTGGATCTGCAGCTGGTCTTCGTTGAGATCGAGCGAGAAGTCGGTCATGACCATCCCTTCGCCCGCCGCCGGCCTGGCGCCAACGCCTCGGGTCTGCGGGCCGTGAACAAGTTACCGATCGGTAAGGCCAGCATACCAGCCCCGCGAGCGAGGCCAAATCCTCGCCAACGGCGCCGGACGCTTCAAGCGACGGCGCCGCCCGTCCGAAACAGAGGAGTCGACCGAGCAAGCGGAGTCGACGCCGAGTCGTCGACTCGCCGGCAAGGGCCGAGAAGGCCAGGGGGACGTGGTGATCCATCGAGTGCTCGTCGGCGCGGCCGCAGCCGTTGCACTGTTCGTCGCCGGGTCCACGAGTGCCCAAGCCGCGTTCACCCCGAACGGCACGGAATACCACCCGCTCACATTTCCCGTACGCGAACCGGTTCACTACTCCGATGACTTCGGCGGCGTGCGCCGGCATCCCGGCAACGACCTCATCGGCGTCAAGCTCGAGCACGAGCTCGCGGCGAACGACGGAACGATCACGTTCGTGCGCGGCGACTCGAGTGGTCACTCCGGCAACATGCTCATCCTCACCGGCACCGACGGCTGGAAGTACTGGTACATACACATCAACAACGACACGCCCGGCACCGACGACGGAAGGAACCCAGCCCAGTGGCGGTTCGCGCCCGGCATCGCCGAAGGCGTGCACGTAAAGCGAGGCCAGTTCATCGCCTACATGGGCGACAGCGGCGAGGCCGAGACCACCGATCCGCACCTGCACTTCGAGCTCCACCGCCCCAACGACACGTTCATCGATCCATACACGTCGCTGCGACTCGCGCAGGGCGCCGGCGCGAACGGCCTTTGCAGCTACCCGACGAATCCCACCCCGCATCCGAGCCCGACGGCCGGACCCGGCTTCTGGACGTTGAACGCGGACGGCACGGTCCTCGGTTTCGGGGACGTACCGAAGCTCGGAAGCGCCCCGCGCACCACACCGGACAACCCCTACGTCGCGCTCACGTCGACGCCCTCGGGTAAGGGGTACTGGATCGTCGACGCGCGCGGAGACGTCCGGGCGTTTGGCGACGCACATGACTACGGCGGCGCCGACACGCTGCATCTGAATCAACCCGTCCTCGGGATCTCGCCCACTGCCGACGGCAAGGGATACTGGCTCCTCGCGCGTGACGGCGGCATCTTCAGCTACGGCGACGCGCACTTCCACGGCTCGACCGGATCGATGCGCTTGAACGCGCCGATCATCTCGATGGGAACGACACCCGGTGGTCACGGCTACTGGTTGCTCGGCGCCGACGGCGGCGTGTTCAGCTTCGGGAACGCGCACTTCTACGGTTCGACCGGGTCGATGACACTCGCCGCGCCGGTGACGTCGATGATCGCGACCCCGACCGGCGGCGGCTACATCTTGCTCGCGCGCGACGGCGGTCTCTTCAGCTTCGGCGACTCCCAGTTTCTCGGGTCGCTGCCCGGGACCGGCTGGTGCGCGAAGCCGGCGGCGCTCGCCTTCGCGCAGACTCCGAAGGCCGGGGGCTACTGGATGCTCCTCTCCGACGGTCAGGTCGTCGCGTTCGGCAATGCCGAGCCGTGGGGGCAACCCGCCACGACGCACGCCGAAGCCGTCGCGCTGGCCGCCGCCCAATAGCCGCCCGGCCG
>JALYLU010000422.1:0-1970 GCA_030774075.1 Actinomycetota bacterium
GTCGGGGTCGACCCAGAGCTCCGCCACCCAGGCGGCGCCGGTCAGCGTCGTGGGTTGCGACGCGGCAGGCGCCGGCGCGGCGGCGGTCGGAAGCTGGCCCGTCGTGAAGTCGTACCCGCAACCTTCGCAGAACAACGCGTCGGGGAGATTCTCGACGCCGCAATGCGGACACGCCTGCAGCGGCGCGGACGTCGTCGGCGAGTCCAACGTCAACGATGACGCCGCGGGGCTGGCAGCGGGCCGGTCGGCACCCGGCCCGGACGCGGACCCGCCCACGGGCGCGGCACTGATCGGCTCCCCGCACACGTCGCAGAAGTCGTCGGTACTCGAGGTGTGGCCGTTCGGACATTGAGCCGTCATCACTTCACCCGAGTCGTCTTGGTCGAGCTGGTGTCGAGCGCCATCTCGTCGAGCTTGGACACATCGCGTTTGAGACGAACCGTTCCGGTGTCGGCGTCGGCGATGTCGACGACGCGCTTCAATTTGTTGGTTGCCTCCTCGTTGCCCGTTTCGGCCGCAAGTTTGGCCGCGCGTCCCAGCTTCAATGTGGCGGTCGCGTCGTCACCGGCCGCCTTCGCCGCGAGACCTTCCTGGATCACGTCGGCGAGCTCGGCCTGGCCGGTGTAGTGCGCGACGGCGGGGTTGATGCGCGTCGTGAGCGTCGAGTCGTCGGACCATGTCGCGCGCACGAGCCCCTGCGCGACGACCTCACCGGCGACCATCAGTTGGACGCGCGCGGCGAGCTGCTCGGACCCGAGCGGCTTCGCCGGGACCCGCACTGCGACGTGATAGTCGCGCGACTCGTCACTCCATGAGCCGGTCGGGAACTCGCGTACCAGCGCGGACACCGAAGTCGAACGGTTGGTGAGGTCCTCGATCGCGGGCGCGACCTGGCGAACGAAGAGAACCTCGGCACCTTGGGGAGCCCAGATCCGTAGCTTGGCGTCGGCAACCCCGCGAGCCATGGACGCCTGCATCATCTGGCGGAAGTCCTCGGCCATCTTGTCCGGCTCGGCGATGATGTCGACCGAACCGAGCAGGGCCGACGAGATGCCGCGCAGCTCGTTGACGTCCCAGTCGGCGCCGACGCCCCGGCAGTCGCACTGGAACAATCCCGTGGCGGCTTGCACGGCCGCATGCAGGTCTCCGGGCGCCTCGGTCTCGTTGCGGCCGTCGGTCAACAGGATCGCGTGGCACTGGGCGGCTTCCACCGACCCGAACAATGCAATCGCGGCACGCAGCCAGGTGCCGATGGCCGTGCCGCCCGAAGGTTCCAGATGGCGGACAGCCTCTTCGGCTTGGCTGCGGGTGATCTCAGTGGCGCGCACCATCCCTCCGCGCGGCGGGAACGCGGAGCTTGCCTTGTGGTTGCCCGCGACGACGGCGAACCAGGTGCCGTCGACAATGTCGCCGACCGCCTCCGCCGCGGCCTTGCGGACCGCGGTGATCTTGGCGTGGGGCTGAGACATCGAGCCGGACGTATCGACGATGATCACCTCGGCCGCGTCGCCCGACTGGCCCGCCGCGCCGGCCCCCGTGCAGCCGACCGACACGATCGCGTGCACGTCGGTCGCATCCGCCGCGAGGTACTCGTTCTCGAAGACTTCCGCGGTCCAGGTAGCCATCAGGTGCTCCTTGTCGGTGAGACGACGCCGGCACGCGCCAGCGCGGCCGTGATGTTGTCGTGGCCGCCTTGGGCGTTCGCCCAGTCCACGAGGGCGGCGGCGGTGGCGAGCGCGTCGGCCTGGGCCGGGACGGCCTGTGCGTTCACAAGATCGCGAAGGTCGGACGCTTCGGAGCAGTAGTTCCAGAGCCCATCGGTGCACACCAGCACCCAACCGGGGACGCGCAACGTCTCCGACGTGAACGAGGGGTCGCCGCCGGGGCTGTCGACCCCGAGCCAGCGGGTGATGGCGTGCGCTCGAGGGTCGGCTTCGGCGACCTCGCGGGTCGCGCCGTGCGCGATCTCT
>JALYLU010000422.1:1980-4749 GCA_030774075.1 Actinomycetota bacterium
GAGCTGCGTCGCGGTGCCGTCGTCACCGAACCAGTACGCCCGACTGTCGCCGACCCACGCGACGGCGACGAGCGGTCCCTCGATCACCGCGGCAACGAACGTGCACGACGGTGGGTTCTCGGTGCTACCGACGTGCGCGGCCGCGTCCGTCGCCGCGGTCTGGGCGGCCTGCGTCGCGGCGGAGAGTTGAGCCTGCCAATGCTCGACGCGTTCGGAGGGCGAGCCAGTCGCGGGGCCGGACGCGGCTGCAAGTGCATCGCACGCGGCGCGCGCCGCCGCGAGCGCGGCGACGTCGCTGTCGGTCGCGCTCGTCACGCCGTCGCAGACGACCAGCACGGTGCGATCATCCGAAGCGGCGAGCGCGACGGCGTCCTCGTTACGAGCATGATGCAGCCCGCGGTCGCAGACGGCGGCGACGTGGCTCGCCGGTTGCTCGGTGAAGTGATCGCGCTCGGTCGTCCCGCGCAGTCCGCACGTCGTGCACCAGCCGTCGGCGTCGATCACGCCGCCGCATGTGCAACGGAGTCCCTCGGCGGCCGTCGACTCGGTCGGTACCGACTGCTCGACCTGCGAGCGCGGCGGAGCCCGCAGCTGCGTCCCGAGCTCCGCACCCGGGGTAGGTGTGGCGGCATCGGCCGCGCCCAGCTCGGCACCACACGACTCGCAGAACTGATCGGCGGCGCCCACCGGGTCGCCGCATTTGGGACAGATCACGTTCACGACCGCTTTGGGGCTCACACCAACGTCCGTGGTCGCACCGCGTTGGCCTCGTCGACGAGCCTTATGCGCAGGCTGCGATCCGAGGTGAGCACCGCGAGCTCGCGGTACGCGCGTTCAGCCGCGGCGCGCAGGTCGGGTTGGGTCGCCTTCACGTTCGCGACGAGCATCGCCGGTTGTTCGCCGTTCCGTCGCACCTCGGCCAGTGCCGCGGTGAGGATGGCAACGAGCGCGACCTGGCGCTCGCGCGGGTCGATCGCCAAGTTCTCGATGCTCGCCGCGGCGGCGGCGAAGTCGGCGAGACCGTGGCCAGGGCCGGTGAGCAGCTCGGCGCGGCGACGCCGGGCGGCGACGTACGCGCCACTGGTCGGCGCGACCAGATCGAGCGCGTTGAGACTGGCCGCGATGTCGCCCCGCTTCTCGCGCGTGCGGGCGAGGCCGAACGCCGCCGGGGCCACGTAGTTCGCGTCGGTAGCGGCGCACACCGCGTAGAGATATTCGGCGACGTCGTCGGCGCCGCCTTTCTCGCAGGCGATCGCCAGCGCGAGCTTCGGGGCAAGTTCGCCGGGGACTTGGCCGAGAACCGTGTTGAACGCGGTCTGGGCGGCAGCGAAGTCGACGCGCGCCAACGCCGCCAGGCCGGCGATCCACACCGCGCGCCACTCCCACGGGTTCTCCGTGAGGATGTTGTCGATGAGCGCGTCGGCCTGCGGGAAAAATCCTGCGTCGACTGCCGCTCGGGCCTTGGCGAGCTGCACCTCGACGGTCTGTGCCGGCGCCTGCTCGAGCACACGCAGGAGTTGCTCGCCGGCGCCGAGCGAGACGCCCGCGAGCCAGGCCGCCGACGGATCGGCGCGGTCGACACGAAGCGCCGGAAGGTCGGTCCAGTCGAGGTCGGCACCCGCCGCGGTCGGCGAGCCGAAAAGGGCGGAAGGACTGGAGTGCGCGGCCGCCGAGTCACCCGACTGAAGCGCGACCGACTCGCGCAAGACGCCGATCAGCTGATCGCGAAGCTCGTCAGACGATTGGAACCGGTCGTCGGGATTCGGCGCGGTCGCCTTGAGCAGCGCGCGATACAACGAGTCGTGGTTCTGGAACAGAGGGGCATCCGCGACGGGCGGCAACATCGAGACGAACGTGCTCTGGTACCCACGAAACTCCATGGCGAGAACGGCCAGCGTGCGGCCGATGGTGAAGATGTCGCTCGCGACGCTGGGCCCGACGTCGGCGACCTCGGGCGCTTGGAATCCCGTCGTTCCGTAGATCGCGCTTTGCTCGTCGTCGACCTTGCGCACCCCGCCGAGGTCGATGAGCTTGAGCGTGTCGCCGGCCTGGATGACGTTGTCGGGCTTGAAGTCGCAGTACAGCAGACCCTGTGAGTGCAGGTAGCCGAACGCAGGGAGGATGTCGACGATGTACGCGATCGCCTGGTCGACGGGAAACGGGTCGTACTTGCCGCCGTTGGCGACCATGCGGTCCTTGAGGATCTGCTTGAGCGACCGGCCGCCGACGTACTCCATGACGATGTAGCCCGCGCCCTCGTGACTCGCGAAGTTGTAGATCTCCAAGATGAGCGGATATTGCACTTGAGCGAGGAACTGCCGTTCGGTGATCGCGGCCTCGTACGCGTCTTTGTCTCCGGTGTTCAACAGACCCTTGAGCACGACGTAGCGGTCTGAGACATTGCGGTCCCGCGCGAGATAGATCCAGCCGAGGCCACCGTGCGCAATGCACCCGACGACTTCGTACTGGCCACCGACGATCTCGCCGGGTTGAAGCTTCGGGGCGAACGAGTACGCCATCCGGCACCTCGGGCAGAAGCCCTCGGTGCGACCAGGCTTGCCCGGATGCGACCTCCCGACCGGCGCGCCGCACGACGAACAGAAGCGCTTCTCCTCCGGAACCTCCGGATGCGCGAGCACCACCGAGCGCGGATCGGGCACCGGAGCCGACGGCACGGTGGTGATGCCCGCGCCGAGGTGCTGGGTCCGGCTGCCGGAAACGTGGAGGCGGCGCGTCGGGCGGGTCGAGCTGCGTCGCGCCGAACCGATC
>JALYLU010000423.1 GCA_030774075.1 Actinomycetota bacterium
AGGTGGCCTCGATCGGCCCGACGCCGCGATCGGCATGAAGATCATCGAGATCTACACCATCGCCGGGATTCGCCAACCCGGAATCACGCCGTCATCGTTGCCTGCCTGGCGCGCACGTCAGACGTTCAACGACACGGGCCGCATCCAAGACGCGGCCGACGTGCTCGGCGTCGGATCGCTCGACCGTGCCGCCAAGATCATCGGATGGAGGTGGCGCGATGAGCCAACCACCATCTAGGACCGCCGTCGCGCACCTTGCCGACCAACGCGCACGGCGGTCAAAGAATCAGCCCCTCAAACGCAAGCCCCGCAACCACCGCAAAGAAGCCCGGCGCGTCGCCGAAGGTGACCTCGCCGAGTTCCTCACCACCTGGGAACCCTTGCACGACATCGCAGCCGTGTTCTCACAGTGGCAGCCCGGCGATCGCGGACGCCCACCCGACCTGCCGGCCGTCGCGTACCTGATCTTCGGGGTTATGTACCTCGAATGTGGAAGTGAACGCCGGGTCGAGACCGCGCTCAACTACCAGCCAACCTGGGAAGCCGTCCGCGGCGCGCTCGCAGCCCAATACCCCGGATATCGGGGCCTGCAACCCGACGCGCAGCCCATCTCCCGGCGCGAGTTCTGGCGGTTCCGCGAAAGACACGGCATCACGACCGGCATGATCGCCGACCTGCGCGACGCGTTTCGCGAGCACATGGCCGTGGTCGCAACCGGCCTCGGCATGTTCAACCCGAAGACAGGATCGACCACGCGTCCCGCGCTCGAAAACACGTTCGTCGGCGACGGCACCGTTCTCCGGCCCCACTGGAAAGGCACCGGCTCCGATCGCCAAATCAACCGTGCCACCGGAGAACTCGAACCCGTAAAGTTCGACCCCGACGCCGACACGTTCAAGACCGGCGACGGCGAATGGGTGAAAGGCCTCAAGTTCGGGTTCGTCGAAGCATGGCTGCCCCACGAGAACGAACGCATCATCCTCGACGTGTTCCACGTCGCCAACAAGCCGGGCCGCGACGAAGCGGCCGAAGCCGTCCATAGCATCGAAGCGCTCCACAAACATCTCCCCCACGCGCAGGCGACCTGCTGGGACATGGCACTCCACGGCACCCACTTCGACACCCTGCGCCGCGCCGGACTGATCGACATCGTGAAAGTACCGAAAACCGCCGCACGTAAGGGCGAGAAGATCCCACCGCCCAAACACACCAACGGCACGCGTCGGGCCGGACACCTCTTCCAACTGCGCGACGACACCACCATCGAGCGGAACCTCTACACGTTCGACGGCCACCCCCACATCGAAGTCCTCGCCGAAGGAAAACGAGCGCATCTCCCCCTCACGAGAACGCGGCTCCGCCACAGCGGACACCGCACCGGAGGGTTCCGCCTCTACGGCGACTACCAAATCCCCGACGACGCACGCGTGCCCGAACCATTACGCGGCGCGACCGTCGCCGTCCGGCTCGACCGCACCCAAGACGACGGAAAATACAACCGGGCCGAGCACCTTCGGCCCGTCACCGTCCACGACCGCGACGAGTGGGACCGGCTCTACGCGCTCCGCCCCGGAGCCGAATCCATCAACCGCTGGTTCAAACAACGGCTCAACGACCACCGCGCCCCCGCTGTCGGACACGGACGCATCCACTTCATGCTCATCTGCGGAGCGCTCCTCAACAACGCCAAAGCCGTCCTCGCACAACAACACAGGCTCAAACAAGCCGCCTAACCCCGCCCAACAGCGGCCTCCCGAGGCTCAACGCGCTCGCGCACGGGCACCGGACGTGACCCGCCGCGTAACCCGACTCGCCAAGCCCTCGGAACCAGCCCATGACCTACCATCCACCCCCAAGAGGTCGGCACGGGCGCATTGCGCGCCAAAATACGCGCCGTCCCCCGCGCCCGTAGCTCAGTTGGATAGAGCGACGGCCTTCTAAGCCGTGGGTCGCAGGTTCGAATCCTGCCGGGCGCGCTTCGAACCGAGACCGTAGCCTTCCGTCCCGGCAGGATCGTGCGGACGAGGAGGAATCGGGTGGGAGAGCTGACGGCCGACAAGGTCAAGTCTCTGCAGGCGGCGATGAGCGGAACGGTGTCGCTTCCCGGCGACGCCGGCTACGACGTCGCGTGCTCGATCTGGAACGGCGCAATCGACCGCCGCCCGGCCGTGGTCGCGAGTTGTGCCACCAGTGCCGACGTCGTCGCCGCGTTGGCCTTCGCGCGCGCCGAGGCGTTGGAAGTGTCGGTCCGAGGTGGTGGGCACAACTACGCGGGATTCGCGCTGTGCCACGACGGTTTGATGATCGACCTCACACCGATGAAGTCGGTGACCGTCGACCCGGCAGCCCGTCGTGTCGTGTGCGGCGGCGGAACGACATGGGGTGAGCTCGACGGCGCGACGCAAGAGCACGGGCTCGCCGTCCCCGGAGGGTTCATCAGCCACACCGGTGTGGCCGGCCTGACCCTTGGCGGCGGATTCGGCTGGCTCAGCCGCCTGGCCGGGTTGAGCTCCGACAACCTCGTCGGAGCCGAAGTCGTCACGGCCGACGGGCGAGTGCTGCACGCGTCCGAGAGTGAGAACTCCGACCTGTTCTGGGCGCTGCGGGGCGGCGGAGGCAACTTCGGCGTCGTTACCTCGTTCGAGTTCGCGGTGCACGACGTCGGACCGCTCCTGAATCTCGGGGTGTTCTTCTACACGCCCGAGCAGGGACGCGATCTGTTCCGCTTCGCTCGCGACTTCGTTCCGGGCCTACCCGACGAATGCGGAGTGTTCCTCGCGGGACTCAACGCGCCACCCGCGCCGTTCGTGCCCGAAGAGCACCAGCACGCGCCCGTCTTCATCATCGCGGTCGTGGGCTTCCAAGGCGATGAGACCCATGCCCGGCTGATCGAGCCGATCCGCGCCGCGGTACCGCCCTTGTTCGAGTTCGTCACGCCGATCCCGTACACCGCGTTGCAACAAATGTTCAACGAGTCCGCGCCGTGGGGCACCCTCGCGTACGAGAAGGCGGTGTACCTCGACGAGCTCACCGATGCGGCCATCGACGTGATCGTCGAGCACCAGCCGAAGAAGCAGTCGCTCCTGTCGTTCCTGCCGATCTTCCCGCTCGGCGGCGCGTACAGCCGAGCGCCGGGAGACGCCACGGCGTTCGGCGGCAGCCGCGCCACCAAGTGGGTCGTCAACATCTCGGCGGCATGCCCGACCCCGGAGTTGCTCGAAGCCGACCGATCGTGGGTGCGCGCGTTCTGGACGGAGCTCGTGCAACACGCCACCGGTGTCGGCAGCTACGTCAACTTCATGTCGGAGTACGAAGAGAACCGTGTGCGCGCCGCGTACGGACCCGACAAGTACGAACGCCTCGCGCAGATCAAGGCGCAGTACGACCCGGACAACATGTTCCACCTCAACGCGAACGTCCTGCCGGCCACGTCCGGCTGACCCGAACTCAGGTCACGTTGGCAGGTGCGGGGGCACCGACGCCGGACTGCGCGTTGTAGTGCATCCGGGCGAACACGAGGATGAGGACCACGATGGCTGCGATCGCGGTCGTGAGCAGCCAGCCGTTGGAGACGCCGAGCAATCCGAGTGAAGAGATCACGAGAACCGCCACGAGGACGGGCCGGATGTAGCGGTCGGCGCTCTTGGACGAGAAGTGCGCGCCCACCATGACTGCGGGTATTGCTCCGAGGAGCACGCTGCTGATGATCGAGATGTCGAGGGTGCCGAACAGGTAGTGGCCGATCGCGGCCGCGCCGACCAGGGGGATCGCCTGGACGAGGTCGGTGCCGACCATCTCTTTCGACGAGAGCTTCGGGTACATCAGCATCAGCATCACGATGATCAGCGAGCCCGATCCGACCGACGTCATCCCGACGACGAGGCCGCCGAGCGCGCCGACGACAAGCGTCGGGACAGGACGCACGAGCGCCGAGTCCATCATTTCTGTGACCCGCACTTCGTTGCGCAGGGCCTGCAACACGAGCTTCGCGAGGATCGCGCCCGCGGCGACGATGAGCACCCAACCCAGGATCTGCTTGACCGTGTGCTGATTGCTCGTGCCGATGACTTCGTCCAGCAGGTACGCGCCGGCAAATGCGCTCGGGACCGACCCGATCATCAGCCATTGCACCAGACGCCAGTTCACCGTCCGGCGCCTGACGTGGATGCTCCCGCCGAACGGTTTCAACACGAGCGAGGTCACGACATCCGCGGACACCGCGGTGCCGGGGTTGACCCCGAAGACCAGGACCAGCACCGGCGTCATGAGCGCTCCGCCGCCCATGCCCGTGAGTCCGATCACGAATCCCACGATCAGCCCGGCCGCGGTCTTGTAGAGATCGAGATGCATCCGGCCGTCCTCGCCCGCGCACTTACGGGATCATCAGGTAACTGTCCGGTCTCGAACCTTGTCAAGCCCATCGGTCGACAAAGTGTGCGACGCGTAAGCGACGAAAGCGTACGATCCGGCGCGCCCGATGTCACCGGGTTCGACGTCGAAGCGATCGACGGACACATCGGAAAGGTCGACGAAGCCCCGTACGAGGAGTCGTCCAGCTGCCTCATCGTCGACACCGGCTTCTGGATCTTCGGGAAGAAACGCATGATTCCCGCCGGTGTCGTCCAGCGCGTCGATCGCGACGAGAAGAAGATCTTCGTCAACATGACGAAGGACCAGATCAAGACTGCACCCGACTACGACGCCGCGCCGCCCGCCGACCGCCGCAATCGTTTCACTCCTCATACGGT
>JALYLU010000424.1 GCA_030774075.1 Actinomycetota bacterium
GCGCGCGGCAGCGTCGAGAAGCTGTACCGGTCGACCGGCAAATCGTGGCGACTCGACGTGGACGCGGGACTACCGCAGGCCGCGCGAGTCACCGCGGCGGCGCTCGAGGCGTTCCTCGCCGAGGTACGCGCGGCCGGGGCTGCCGTCGAACTCGAGACCACGCGCCTGGCCCTGGTCCTGTCGGCCGATCGGCGCGCCGAGCTGAACCGACGAATCACCGATCTGCTCGACGAGTTCGCGATGCGCGACGATCCCGACGGCGAACCGTGGGCGATCTTCGTCGCACAGCACCGCCGCCCGCGGTGAGCTCGGGAATCCGGGAAATGTTGTTGTCAGGTGTCGATGGGGGGACTTGCTGTTCGTCGTCCGTGTGATCCGATTTCTACGAGGAGGAATCATGCGATACATCCTGTTGATCTGCGAGGACGAGACGGCAGCCCTTGCCGCGAGCCCCGCCGAGGGCGAGGCGATGATGGCCGAGTACATGAAGTTCGGCGATGAGATGGGCAAGCGTGGGGTGCTGAAGACGGGTGAGCGTCTGCGCCCGACGACCGACGCGACGACCGTGCAGGTGCGCAACGGCAAGGTGCTGACTTCGGACGGTCCGTTCGCCGAGACCAAGGAGCAGATCGGCGGCTTCTATCTCGTCGACTGCAAGGATGTCGACGAGGCGATCGAGGTCGCGGCGAAGATCCCGGGCGCCCGGATCGGCACGATCGAAGTGAGGCCCATCTGGGACATGTGACCGGCCCGATCGATTTCGAGGCCGATGTCGAGGGCGCGGTCGTCGCGGCTTTCCGCTCGGATTGGGGGCGCGTCGTCGCGACCCTCATCCGGGTGACCGGCGACTGGGACCTCGCCGAGGAGTGCGCGCAGGACGCCTTCGCGCGGGCGCTCGAGCGGTGGCCGCGCGATGGCGTCCCCCGCAACCCCGGCGCGTGGCTCACGACGACCGCGCGCAACCGTGCGCTCGATCGTTTGCGGCGAGCCGCGACGGGGGCCGCCAAGCTCCAGGAGGTGGCCGTGATCTCCGGACCCGACGTCTCCGGTGACGGCGACGACAACGACCTTGCAGACGACGGCCTTACGAACGGCGAGCGTGCGGACAACGGACGGGCAGAGAGTGGCGTCGAAGACGACCGCCTGCGGTTGATCTTCACCTGTTGTCACCCGGCGCTCTCGCGCGACGCCCAGGTCGCGTTGACGCTGCGGACGCTCGCGGGCCTGACGACCGCGGAGATCGCGCGAGCTTTCATTGTCCCGGAATCGACGATGGCCCAACGTCTGGTGCGGGCGAAGCACAAGATCCGAAACGCCGGGATCCCGTACCGCGTTCCGCCGGCGTACCAGCTGCCGGAACGAACCGGAGCGGTCCTGGCCGTCCTCTACCTTCTGTTCAACGAGGGCTACTCGGCCACGACCGGCGCCGAGCTGGTGCGCGGCGGACTGTGCGCCGAGGCCATACGCCTCGCGCGCACGCTCGCCGGATTGATGCCGGACGAGCCCGAGGCGATCGGCCTGCTCGCGCTCCTGCTGCTCACCGACGCACGGCGCGCCGCTCGGCTCGACGCCGCGGGCGACCTCGTGCCGCTCGAGGAACAGGACCGCACTCGCTGGGACGCGGACTCGATCGCCGAAGGGCTCGAGCGCCTCGACGCCGCGCTCCGGCGCGGACAGCCCGGCCCGTACCAGGTGCAGGCTGCGATCGCCGCCTGTCATGCGGCGGCACGTGATGCGAGCGCAACGGACTGGGTCGAGATCGCCGCGCTGTACAGCGAGCTCGTTCGGATGGTGCCTACGCCCGTCGTCGAGCTGAATCGCGCGGTCGCCGTCGGGATGGCCGACGGACCGGAGGCCGGACTCCGTCTGGTGGATGGGCTGGAGCGATCGGGCGCGCTGGCCGGTTACCACCTGCTGCCCGCGACGCGCGCCGACCTGCTCCGCCGTCTCGGCCGGCGGGTCGAAGCCGCGGTGGCGTATCGCGTCGCGCTGGCGCTCGCCGCGACCGACGCGGAACGCCGCTACCTCACGCGCCGGATCGCGCAGACCTCCGAGACCGGCTGACGGCTTCTGGGTCAGCTCGGTTGGAACTGGAGCACGAACTCGAGCTGTCCGGAATTGCCGACGCTGGCCGGGCCTCCGCTCGGGTTGTCGATGCTGTAGTCCGAAAACGTGATGGGCTCGTCGCCCTGCACGGCGATCACATTGCCGGTGCGACGCGCAGTCAGCGTGAACGTGACGTTCTTCGTCGCGCCGTGGAGTTGGAGCTTGCCGTTCGCCGAATAGGACGTCTGCACGCCGTCCTTCGGCACGATGCCGAGATCGATCGGGCTCGTCAGCGTGAACGTCGCGGTGGGGAAGTCGGCCGTGTCCATGATCCGCCCTCGGAACTGTCCGTCTCGCTGGCTTTGGCCACTCGTGACCGAGGTCATGTCGACGGTGAACGTCGCGGCCGAGACCGACGTCGGCGTCATGGTCATCGAGCCGGACACGCGGGTCGTTTTGCCAACGGCCTCACCGCTCTGGCCGAACAGTGTCTCCTTCACGCGGTACCGCACGAGCGACCCGCTCCCGATCTTCCACGTTCCGGCGAGCGGGGCGCGGGTGACACCCGGAGCCGACGAGGGGGCGGGCGTCGTGTCGAGCGACAACTTCGGCGGAGGATCGCTTTGTATGAAATGGAAGTACACGAATGGTCCGCCCACGACGATCAGGAGAACCACGACGACGGCGCCGACGACCCAGCGGACCCACTTGCGAGGTTGCGGAGTCGATGCCATCGCGGCCCCTTACGTCGAGGGAGGTCGTGTACCGGGGAGCATCGCGGGCAGAACTGTGCGCGCGCTGTGCACCCGGCGTCAACGGCGGCGGCGCGGTCGGGGCGCGATGAGCGAGCGCTTCGAGAAGGGTTGCGCGACTGCTGATCTGAGCTCCCACCCGTACATCCGCGTCAGCACCGATGAGTCCCGGCGGAAGAAGCGGTCTTACGTTCGGAGCGAGCCGCGGGCCCGCGAGGTTGGAGTAGACGATGAGGACGATTGTGGTGCGCTATCAGGCGAAGCCTGAGCGGGCCGACGAGAACCAGCGGCTGATCGAGGCGGTGTTCAAGGAGCTGAACGAGCACGAGCCGGAGGGCTTCACCTACAAGGTCTTTCGGCTCGACGACGGCGTGAGCTTCATTCACGTCGTGATCGAGCACGACGTCGACGAGCCCGAATCCCTGCAGGCCGTGCCGGCCTTTCAAGCCTTCGTGGCGGACATCGAAGACCGCTGCGAGATCGCCCCGGTTGCGATGGGTGCAACCATCGTTGGCGGCTACCGCTGACCTTGCGAAGATCGGTAGGTAGGGGAGGAATCGAATGGCACTCGCAGGAGCGCTGATTGCCGAGAGCTTGCGCGTCGGCGGCGTCTTGGAGGGCATCACACTCAGCGTCACCAAGATCTCTCGCGCCGATCTTGGTGATGTCGACGCGGGTCAGCCCCGTACGTGGACGTTCGTCGACTTCGAAGCGGCTGACGAGGACGCCGACCGGCTGGCAAGCAGTCTTGAACGTGTCCTCGAGCACGTCGGCGGGTGGTACTGCGACTTCCGCAATGATGACGAGACGTTCGTCGTCTTCGCCGGTCGGACCTTCCGATATCCGCGTGGTGACGAGACGGGGCGGGGCGCAGCAGTCGAATACGGGCGATCGGTCGGAGTACCCGAGGCGCAACTCGATTGGCCGCGATAGGGCGGTGGTTCCTCGGGTCATCCCTCGGGTGTCATCGGGAGCTCGGCTGCGAGGTCGCGGGAGAGGATGTGGTTGCGGCCGTAGAAGGACCGAATTG
The DNA here is from genome assembly GCA_030774075.1 of Actinomycetota bacterium. GTDB lineage: Bacteria > Actinomycetota > Acidimicrobiia > IMCC26256 > PALSA-610 > PALSA-610. Next base: position 3,829 of record JALYLU010000424.1, read on the forward strand.
AATTGCTACGGCCAATCGATTTGCGAACTCCTCGTCGAACCAGATTCGGTTCTGGGAATCCACGTTGAGGCCGTCATGCGGATGGCCGCCGCTGGGGCTGTCATAGAAGGAGAAAGTCTGGCTACTCGTTGAGAAGGAGCCGAACGTATTTTGCAACGAGTCGTCCAGCCAGATCAGTCCCTTGCTGTCGGCCGCTATTCCGGACGTGTGCGAACCACAGCTGTTGCAAGACGGCGTATAGCGGTGTTCGCTGACGCCGGCGTTTGTCCCTGGTTGCGCGGTGGCTCGGTTGAGCGTGCCGATCGCACTGACCCAGCCTTCGGACCACCATACGTTCCCGGACGGAGCGATAGTGATGAGGTGGGGCGTGAGACCCGTCCCCGCCGTCGACGTGTTTCGTATTTTGTACTCCTTCAGGATTCCGTTGTTGGTGTATTCGGCGATGAGTGCCACGGAATCGGTATTCTCGGTGAACCAGATGTTGTTTGCACTGTCGACCGTTATGCCGTACGGATTGCTATTGGCCGCCGGCGTCGACACTTCCTGAAACGTCTCGGAGCCGGGATCGAACGCACCGATCTTGTTCGCATAATGCTCGGTGAACCAGATCTTGCCGTTACCGGCGATCGCAAGATCCCACGGGCCGCCACTCGTCGTCGGGATCGCCCACTGCGTCACGCTCCTACTCACCGGATCAAACCGACCGATCGTGTTCGTCACCGGCATGGTGAACCAGACGTGGCCGGCAGTGTCAACCGAGACGAACAACGGTTGACCGAAACCGGCAGGCAGTGAGACGACGGTGCTCCACGTGCTCGTGTGCGGGTCGAAGAGCGCGAGCTTTCCGGGCGGAGTAGAGCTCGAACAGCTTGGAGATGGATCACAGACCGGCATCGCCACCCAAAC
>JALYLU010000425.1:0-2004 GCA_030774075.1 Actinomycetota bacterium
CACGGTCGCTCTTGCGGAAGGTTCGAGCTCTTGGTCGAGGTGGGCTCCGCGGGTGACGTCCACGGCCCGCCGCTGGATCGCGCGAAGAAGGAATGCGCGGATGCTGCGCAGATCCTTCGGCAGTCCCTTGCGGATCAACTCGGTCATCGTCTTCGAGACGACGTCCTGGGCATCGTCACCGCGAACCGACCCGGTCGGGCCGAGCACGGCGATCGCTGCGCGCATCATGTGGGCGCGGTAGGCGGTGTAGATGGCGGCCCAGTCCGGCTGCCCGGCTTGAACGCCGGCCAACAGCTGGGCCTCATCGATCTCCATGCCAGCAACAGTGCCACGCCGGACGCGACCTGCAACCGCTCTTCCGCCCTGGGAGGCGACCCACCCATCACTCACGCGACCAACCTCGCGGGGCAACACACCTAGTGGCCGGAACGATGACCCCGGAGACGCCGGACCACCCGTCGCGCCCACGACGGCGAAATGGCCAGGTGATCCGCGACCGCGAGCAGGTAGGCGTCGTCGAACGGGTCGATCGCGCTCAGGTCGACGTCGGTGACATGTACGTCGGCATCGGACGAAGCGGGCGGCAGGTCCCACCCCGCCTTGATCGCGGGTCCGGCGGTCGCACGCGTCTGGGCAACGAGCTCACGGTACGCGGCCCCGACACGCGGTGCCTCGACACGCAGGCGGGCGACGTACTGGTTCATGCGCGCCTGGACCGCGCTCAGTTCGGTCGAGATGCGGGCGCGTTCGCCGTGGCCATCGTCGGCGCGGCGCCGGCGCACGATGTAGGGAAACTCGCGGTACTCGGTGCAGGTCGCGAACGCGTCGGCGAAGACCTGCCGCTGGCGGTCGAGCCGTTGCCGGCGGCCCGCCAGCGCGAACGTCGCGAGCGCGACGACCGCGGACACGATCGCGGCGACGACGGCCGAGCTCAGGATCGGCGTTCCGCTCGATTTCGACGCGGCGGCCGTCGCGGCCGCGATGGTCGCGGTCATGACGAACATGATGCGATTCCTTCCGGTGATGTCGGCGCGTGCGGCGCTTCGGGACCGAGCCACTCGCCGCCGTCGCGGCCGCCGGTGTCACGCCACCATGCCTCGCGGAAGAGATGCTCGACGATCAAGGCGATCAACGCGCGCAGGCCGTCCTTGCGCACCCACCGCTGCTCGATCGGGTCGCGCGGGTGCCACATGCACAGGGCTTCGTCGGCGTACCGGTGCGGCGACGCGGTCGGCCCGTCGGCGTAGACGCGCGGCGCCTTCGAGTTGCCCGAGAACATGATCTCGACCGCGCGCGCCTCGTAGCCCGGTACCGGCACCGCGAGGCACAACCGGTACCTCGTCGAGTCGAAGGTGCTGACGAGGTCCGGGTGCACGACGCGGGCCTGACGTTCGAACGCGCGCTGCAGGACGCTGTTGTGCCACCAGACCCGGGTGCGCCGCCGGCTCATTCCCCGAAGCTCCGGGTGTGCTTCAGCGGCGCGATCGCGGCCGCGGCCGTCGCCAACGGCGTCGCGACACCGACACCGACGCGCTTGGTCTGCTCCCGCAGCGCGGCCGCCCACGCGACACGCGTCGCTTCAGCAGCGGTGAGCTGCTCGGGGAATAACGACGCGAGGATCGGCGCGACCTTGTCGGGGTCATCGTCGACGGTCAGCGCGTCGGAGAGCTTGTTCCCCGCGGTGGTCAGGCGGGCGACTGCGCGATCCTTGTCGAACGGGAGCCGGATCGGTGCCGACACGCCCGCGGGGTCCGCGGTCAGGCCGCGCGCCAGCGCCGTGACCGCGTGCTCGAAGAAGCGCAACAGCGCGAGGTCGAGCGACTCGGCCTTGGTGATCGCTTCGAGCGCGAGCGCCGCGAGGTTGAACGAGCACAACGCCGGCTCCGAGAACGCGTGGTTCCACGCCTTCGCCAACCTGATCACCCATGCGCGCACACGACGGACATCGTTGGGGCGGGCGAGGAGCAGGTCGACGTGACCCTCGGGGTGCGACGGGTCCCACCG
>JALYLU010000425.1:2014-4732 GCA_030774075.1 Actinomycetota bacterium
TCCATGTTCGGGATCCACAGGCCCGGCCCGTCCTTGCGGGTGAGCGCAACGACGAGGTCGACGCTCGGGTCCTGGCCCTCTTCGAGCGGCTGGCCGACGGTGATGAGCAGACCGCGCTTCATGACCGCGACGCGCGCCTTCGGGTACAGCTCGCGCAGCCCCGGCCGGATGTGGTCCTGGACCTTGCCGACGATGTCGACGGGCAGCTCACCGCCACCGTCCGGCCCGAGCTCGGGGTAGACGCGACGGTCGAGCACGAGACCGCCGTCGGCGTCTTCGACCGGCTTGTTCGCCAGGCCTGCCGCGATCGAACCCGACCGGTAGGTCCGCAGCGCGCCCGGGAAGTCGAGCGCCAAGCCGGCGACGGTGTCGCGACGACGGCGGGCTTCTCCGAGCACGCTGTCCGCGGGCGCGATACCGGCGCGGACGTGGTTGAGGATGTGCAATGTCGATCCCACGGGACCTCCGGGGCCCTCGGCCGGGCAAGGCCCGGTATCTGATGTGGCACTAGGAGGTCGAGCGAGCGGGGCCGAATGAAACCGGTTCCGACCGATTTCTCTCGCATGTCCGACGCCGCTGGCCTGCGGCCCCTCCGGATCGCCGACCAGGGCAAACAGCGCGCGTCGTGCCCGGGGCCGCGTAGCCTTCGGACCTACTAGTTGTTCCCGCGCGAGCGGTCGGGACGATATGAACCCGTCGCACCCGGTGCGGGGTTCGGCGCGCGGTCAGGGGACAGGGTGGCAGGTAGGAAGCGGGCCGAGACCAAGGAGCCGCTCGGGTTCGAGCAGACCCTGTGGGCGGCGGCCGACAAGCTGCGCGGCAACCTGGAATCGGCCGAGTACAAGCACGTCGTGCTCGGCCTCATCTTCTTGAAGTACGTCTCGGATGCCTTCGAGGAGCGCCGCGAGTTCCTCGAGGTCGCGACCGCCGATCCAGCCTCCGACTACTACGTCAAGAACGAGAAGGCCCGGGAGCAGATCCTCGAGGCGCGCGACGAGTACACGAGTGAAGGCGTGTTCTGGGTCCCGGCCGAGGCGCGTTGGGGCTCCTTGCAGGCCAGCGCGAAGCAGGTCGACATCGGCCAGCGCATCGACCGCGCGATGGACGCCATCGAAGCCGAGAACCCGTCACTCAAGGGAGTGCTGCCAAAGAGCTACTCGCGGCCCGCGATCGACAAGCGCCGCCTCGGCGAGCTCATCGACCTGATCGGCACGATCGGCTTGGGCTCGGCCGAGCATCGCGAACGCGACATCCTCGGCCGCGTCTACGAGTACTTCCTCGGTCGTTTCGCCGCCCAGGAAGGGAAGGGCGGCGGCGAGTTCTACACGCCGTCGTGCGTCGTCCAGGTGCTCGTCGAGATGCTCGAGCCCTACTCCGGCCGCGTCTACGACCCGTGCTGTGGGTCGGGTGGCATGTTCGTGCAGTCCGTGAAGTTCACGGAAGCCCATGGCGGCAAGCGCAACGAGCTTTCGGTGTACGGCCAGGAACTCAACGACGCGACGTGGCGACTGGCCAAGATGAACCTCGCCATCCGCGGCATCGAATCCAACCTCGGCGACCGCGCGGCCGACACCTTCCACAGCGATCTGCATCCTGACTTGCGCGCCGACTTCATCCTGGCCAACCCCCCGTTCAACATCTCCGACTGGGGCGGCGCTGCACTTCGCGATGATCCGCGGTGGCGTTACGGGACGCCGCCGGCAAACAACGCCAACTACGCGTGGGTGCAACATATGGTGCACCACCTCGCGCCGCACGGCGTCGCCGGTTTCGTGCTCGCCAACGGCTCGATGTCGACGCAGACCTCCGGCGAAGGGGAGATCCGCAAATCGCTCGTCGACGCCGGACTCGTTGACTGCATGGTTGCGCTCCCGACCCAGCTCTTCTACTCAACCGGTATCCCCGTTTGCCTGTGGTTCCTTGCACGTGACCGGACGAACCAGCACTTCCGCGACCGCTCGAACGAGGTGCTGTTCATCGACGCACGCAACCTCGGCACCATGGTCGACCGCACACATCGCGAGCTCACCGGCGACGACGTTGCCCGCATTGCGCGGACGTACCACGCGTGGCGCGGAGAAACCGAAGCCGGCGACTACAAACACGTCGCAGGATTCTGCAAGTCTGCAAAGCTCGATGAGATCGCCGCGCACGGGTACGTGCTCACTCCCGGTCGATACGTCGGAGCCGAGGACACAGAGGACGACGATGAGCCCTTCGACAAGAAGCTCGAACGACTACGCGCGGCGCTCCTTGCTGACTTCGACGAATCCGATCGACTCGAGCAGCTAATCCGCAGCAGGCTCGAGGCGTTTTCCAACGGAGCTGACGGATGACGCTCCCCGTTGGTTGGCGCAGCCTGACTGTTGACGAGCTGAAGGGCGCTACGACGCGCTCCATCGCAATCGGGCCGTTCGGGTCGCGAATGAAGGCGGACAAGTACGTTGCAAGCGGCGTACCCGTCATCCGAGGAGTCAACATCTCGATGAGCAGGGCGCTGAAAGGCGAGTTCGTCTACGTAAGCGACGAGACTGCCGACGAGTTGAAATCGAGCGTCGTTGTCCCGGGAGATCTTGTCTTTCCACACAGGGGAGCGATAGGCGAGGTTGCAATCGTCCCTTCGGATGGCGCGAGTCGATACATGCTGTCGACGAGTCTCATGAAGCTGACCTGCAATCCTGAGGTTGCCGATCCCGAGTACGTGCTCTACTTCTTTCG
>JALYLU010000426.1 GCA_030774075.1 Actinomycetota bacterium
GTGCCAAACCGGTATTGCCGGCATCATGCCTGGCGCTCAGGTGCGGTCGAGCTCGAGCATCTTGATCGCGTTTCCGCGCACGACCTTGTAGGCGACCTTCTCGTCGAAGTCGGCGAGCATCTTCTCGATGTACTCCTTCGAGTTCGGCCACGTCGTGTCGGTGTGCGGGTAGTCGGTCTCGAAGCAGATGTTGTCCTCGCCGACCTCGGGAAGCGAGTGCAGGCCGTGGTGGTCGGCGGTGAAGCAACCGAAGATGCGGCCGTAGTAGTAGGTCGACGGCGGCTCGGGGATGCGCTCCTTCGAATGCTGCCAGCTGTCGTGCTGATCCCACACCGTGTCGGCCCGCTCGAGCGCGTACGGGATCCAACCGATCTGGCCTTCGGAGTATGCGAGCTTCAACTTCGGGAACTCGATGAGCTTGCCCGAGAACAGCCAGTCGGCGAGCGACGCCATCGAGTTGTTGAACGCGAGCGTGCCGCCCACCCCACCGGGCGCGTCGGGCGACGCGGCGGGATTCGTCGACGACGACCCGATGTGCATGCACAAGGTCACGCCGGTGTCGTTGCACGCTTCGAACACCGGATCCCACGATCCGCTGTGGATCGTCGGCAGGTTCAGGTGGTGCGGGAGCTCGCTGAAGCAGAAGGCGCGTACGCCGCGCGCCGCGTTGCGACGGATCTCGGCGGCTGCGAGCTGCACGTCCCAGAGCGGCATGATGCACAGCGGAATGTTCATGCCGTGCGACGGGCCGCACCACTCCTCGACCATCCAGTCGTTGTACGCCTTGACGCACGCGAGTCCGAGGTCGTGGTCGTCGGCCTCGAGGAAGGTCTGTCCGCAAAAGCGCGGGAACGTCGGGAAGGGGAGCGAGCCGTCGACCCAGTTCCGCTCGAAGTCCTCGATGCGCGCGTCGCGCTCGTAGCAACCGGGACGCATCTCGTCGTAGGTGAGGGCTTCCATGACCATCTTGGTGCGGTCGAACTTGGAGAGGTCACCGCCGGGCGTCGCCTCCAACGGGATCGCGACGAACCGCTTGTGCACGTAGATGAGCTTGTCCTCGAAGTACCAAGCGTCACCCCAGAGGCCGTCGGGGTCCTCGGTATTGACGTATTTCGCACCGGGTTTGTGCGAGAACGCGCCCCACCGCTTGCGTTCGATGTGCGGCCCGTTCTCGCGGTACTTCTGCGGCAACCAGGTCTGCCACACATGCGCGGGCTCGACGACGTGGTCGTCGACGCTGATGATCTTCGGTAGTTCCATCGAAGCGCTCCCTCGGCCGGCCTCGGCGGTGTGGTCCCTGACGTTAGCGTCAGGTCGCGCAGGTCGTCTGGTCGATGTTGGCGAGACCCGTGGGTTTGTACGGGTCGGGGTTGGCGCCGTCGGCGAAACGGTCGGTGATCCAGTGGGTCATGTCGCCGGCCGACGGCCCGATCACGCCCGCGTGGCTCTGGCCCGGATAGACCCACCGCTGCAACACCTGGTGGAGTCCGCAGAGGTGGTCGGCGAGGAGCTTCGTCGACGCGACGGGGATCTGTTCGTCGTTGCCGCCCTGGATCATGAGCAGCGGCACCGGACTCTTGGCGGTGAAGTCCTGGGGGTCGTTCGCCTCGAGCACCTTCTTCCAGAGCGTGTTCTGGAAAGGGTCGCCCTTCGTCAACGACTTCACGTCGAGCGGCCCGAGCGTCCCGTTCACGTCGCAACTCGTGTCGAGCTTCGGGATCAGCGCGACCCCCTTCGGCGTGAGGTCACAAGCTTGGGAGTGCGCATCGGCGAATCGTGCGCAAGGAACGCGTCATCCGCCGGACACCGTCGCGTCGAGGCGCGCGTAGGCTGACCGCTCGTGGATCTCGTTCTTCCCGCCGATCGCACGGGCGTGCTGCCGTGCCAGTACCTGGAGCGCGCGATCGCGGCCCGGGTGATCGATGCCGGGCGCTTCACGATTCCGGAGGAGAACGTGCAGCCGGCGAGCCTCGACCTGCGCCTGGGCGAGGTCGCGTACCGGATCCGTTGCAGTTTCCTTCCCGGCCGCCAGGCGGTCGAGCGGCGCGTGAAGGACTACGTCATCGACGAGCTCGACCTGCGCAAGGACGGCGTCGTGCTCGAGACCAAGCGGCCGTACCTCATTCCGTTGAAGGAGCGTCTGTCGTTGCCACCCAGCGTTCGTGGGAAGGCGAACCCGAAGAGCTCGACCGGCCGTATCGACGTGTTCACGCGCGTGATCACCGACGAGAGCTACCGCTTCGACGAGATCGCGGCCGGCTACGACGGGCCGCTCTACCTCGAGGTGGTGCCGCTCTCGTTCCCGGTACGCGTCCGCGAGGACCTGTCCCTGAACCAGTTGCGCCTGTCGGTCGGCTCGGCGGTGCTCGGCGATGAGGACGTGCGCGCGTTCCACCACGAGCAGCCGGTGCTGTTCGACCGCGGGACTCCTGTTGCGGGCACGAAGCTCGCGTTCGGGGGCGGTCTGTTCCTCGGGCTCGACCTCCACGGCGACGCCGAGGGTTACGTCGGACACCGCGCGCGCGACAACGCACCGCTGCTCGACGTCGCCAAGAGCGCGACCGCACCCGTCGACCCCGAAGCCTTCTGGGAGTCGGTGAAACACGAAGAAGGCGACCGGGTGGTGCTCACGCCGCAGCGTTTCTATCTGCTGATGAGCAACGAGGCGGTATGCATCCCGCCCACGTTGGCGTCGGAGATGACGGCCTACGACCCGACGAGCGGTGAACTGCGTACGCACTACGCGGGATTCTTCGATCCCGGCTTCGGGTTCGATCCCGGAGGGCACTCGCTCGGATCGCGCGCGGCGCTCGAGGTGCGTGCGCACGACGTTCCGTTCATGATCGAGCACGGTCAGCGCGTCTGCAAGCTCACGTTCGAGCACATGCTCGAAGCGCCCGAGCGTCTGTACGGGCAAGGCATCGGATCGAACTACCAGGGTCAGAACCAGACGCTGAGCAAGCATTTCGCGCGCCCGACCGCCGATTAGCCGATCTCCGTCAGCGCGTCGAGAACCTCGCCGACGTGATCGACGATGGCGAGGTGACCTCCGGCGTCCCAGCGGGAGAGGTGCGCGCCGGGGATGCGCCGCACGAGCTCCTCACTGTGGCGGATCGGGACGATGCGATCGGTGCTCGCGTGCCAGCACCGCACCGCCACCGCGATCTCCTCGACCCTGAAACCCCAGGGCCGGCCGAGCGCGTCGTAGTCGTCGACCACCCCTGCCGCGCCGCGCCGGCACGACTCCGTGAACACCGCCAGCGCGGTGCGCGCCGACGGGAAGCCGGCCATGACCGCGCGGTCTGTCGACGGCATCTCGATCTGCGCGAATCGCAGCGAGGTGAGCGGCGCGACGCGCGCGAAACGGGCGGACAACGACAACACCACCCGTGCCAGCGCGGGCGCGCGATTCGCGAGATGGGTGAGTCGCCGATCGGTCGCCTCGAAGTCGTCGACGGATGCCCACACGCCGACTTGTCCTGCACCCGAGACGACGGCTACCCCGGGCACTCGATCGGGAAGCGCGTGCGCGGCGGCGAGTGCGTACGGCCCGCCGCCGGAGTAGCCGACGATTGAGAACTTCCGGACGTCGAGCGCGTCGGCGAACGCACTCAGGACCGGCGGATACATGTCGACGGTCGGGCTGCGGCCGCGATCCCACGGGTCGGAGTCGCCGATGCCGGGTCGGTCGGGCGCGAGCAGCCGGATCCCGCGTGTGCGGGCGCCCGTGTCCGCCCACGCGAAACCTGCGCCACACGCGGGCGTTCCGTGCAGTGCGACCACGGGTGCGCCGTTCGGGTCGCCGTACTCGTAGTAGCCCGTGACCCGACCGTCCGAGGTGCGGACCGTGCGCGGTACGGCCTCGGCGATCTCCAGCATCCGCTCGTTAACGGGGCGCGTCGCCGCGGCGGTATACGGCGGTGATCTCGTTCAACCGGTCGACGAGGTCTTGGTCGAGCTTGGTGTCTACCGCGGCGATCGTCGCGTCGAGCTGTTCCGGACGGCTGGCGCCGACGATCGGCGCGGTGATCGCCGGGTGCCGGAGCGTCCACGCCACTGCGAGCGTCGGCAACGGAATGCCCGCGTCGCTCGCGATCTTCACGAGCTCGTCGACCGTATCGAACACGTTGTCGTGCCAGTAGCGATCCTGGTACGTCTTGGCCGCGTTGCCGAGCGCGAAGCGAGTTCCCTCGTCGGGCGCCTTGGTCCGGTCGTGTTTGCCCGAAAGCATGCCGCCCGCGATCGGGTTGTACGGGATCACCGCGATGCCTTCGTCGAGGCACAGCGGGAACAGCTCGCGCTCGAATTCGCGGAACAACAGGTTGTAGCGCGGCTGCACGGAGTCGAAGCGCGCCCAACCGTGCAGCTCGCTCCGGCCGATCGCGCGCGCCAGACGGTACGCGAGGAAGTTCGAGCACCCGATGTAGCGGACCTTGCCGGCGCGCACGACCTCGTCGAGCGCGCCGAGCGTCTCGTCGAGCGGCACGCCCGGGTCGTCGAAATGTAGTTGGTAGAGGTCGATGAAGTCGGTCTGCAGCCGGCGCAGCGACGCGTCGATCGCGTCCATGATGTGGCGGCGGCTGTTGCCCATGTCCCAGCGATTTCGTCCCGTCGGCCCGAAACATTTCGTCGCGACGACGTGGTCGCCGCGCCGGCCCTGCAACCAACGGCCGACGATCTCCTCGGTGCGCCCGACCGTCGAGAGGTCACCGCCGAGCGGGTACACGT
>JALYLU010000427.1 GCA_030774075.1 Actinomycetota bacterium
GTTGCTCACCGCACCCGACATCGACCACGGTGCCGCCTACGAGAAGCAGGTCGAATGAATCGCGACCCTGGGCGGCCGCAACGGCGCGGGCCCGAACCGAGGGGTCTACAGCATCGATACGCACCGTTGCCTCCAGTCCCGGTCATTCCACCGGACACGTCACCAACTCGGCCAGGATCCGACGGAGCTCGATCGTCATGCGATCGGCCTTCACGTGCACCTCCGTCGTGAGATCGATCGGCAAGCGGCGGTCGCGGTAGCGCTCCTGCAATGTGAGATCCTCGTCGACGACCTTGCGCTCGAAGGCAATGCATTCCGCCAGACGCGTCTCGTCACCATCGAGGTCGTTGCGGTGCACGGCGGTGTATATTCGACACTGTTCGTCGTCTTCGGGCTGCACGTAGAAGTCCAAGACGTTCGTGCCCGCGGCCTCGACGTAGTCGATGCGTAGACAGATCGAAAACGGCGCGCGGTACCGGTACTCGAGCACGCGCTCCTGCAACAACGGGCGGATGCCCGCGGCAACGCCGGGATCCTCGCGGTTCGGGAACGGGTGCCGGCTGAACACATTCATGCCGAAGCCGCGACGCTCGACGGTGAATTCGAACGTCTCCGATTCGGGCGTCCCGATCGTCGCCGCGTGCACGAACGGGAAGTGCGCCATATCGCAGAAGTTGTCGAGCATGAGACCGGCACCGACTCGGGCCGTGATCGGTTCGAGCGCACCGTGCATGAACGAGGGGTCGTCGGCCTCCGGAATGTCGAGCAACTCGGTCAACGGCGGTTCGGGCGCGAGGAACACCATGCCGTGCCGCTCCGCGATCGCGGCCGCCGCGGTCGCGATCGCTCGCGGTGGAATGTGATCCGATGCGCCGAGTGACGGAATCTCGCGACAGGCTCCGTCGGCGTCGAAGCACCAGCCGTGGTACCCGCAACGCAGGAACGAGCCGTCGACCGAGCCGGCCGAGAGAGGAGACAACCGGTGCGGGCACCGGTCGACGAACGCCGCGAGCGTGGAGTCGCCGGTACCGTCCGGCAGGCGGACGAGCGCCCAGTCCTCGCCGAGCAACCTCGACTTCCGCGGCGCCGTAGAGATCTCGCTGCTGCGCGCGACCGGGTGCCACGCGCGTCGAAGCGCGGGATCGGTGTTCGACAGCATCCGCGTTACCGCGTGACTCACCGGGCGAGCTCCTTGTCGAGCGCGGCCATCTCGTCGTCGAACGCGCGGTGCAAGGCAGCCTTCTCCGTGCCGTCGAGCCACGACGCGTCGACGCCATTGCGTACGAGTTGCTTCGCGGTGTCGGGCGGGTACTCGTTCTGACCGACGAAGTCGACGTATTCCTTGCCGATGTCGGTGCGAAACATGGTCGGATCGTCGGAGTTCAGGTGGACGAGCAGACCGGCCTTCATCATTCCGTTGATCGGGTGGGTCGTCAGATCGTGCCACCCGTAGACGGCAGCCGTCGAGGTGGGACAACAGGTGAAGTGGATCCCGTCCTCGCGACAGCGCGCGACGACCGCCTCGTCTTCGAGAATGTGATAGCCGTGGTCGATCCGCTCGCAGCCGAGCAGGTCGAGGCAGGTCGAGATATTCACGGGCGGACCGTCCTCCGCGGAATGACTCGTCAGGTGCAACCCCGACTCGCCCGCGAGGCGATAGCTCTCGAAGAACCGCTCCGGCGGATCCGGCGCCTCGGCCGCGTCCATGCCCAAGCCGATGACCTCGTCGCGCCGGTTCGCGAGCACTTCCTCCGTCATCTGCAGCGCCATCTCGGGGGGATCCTGGCGGTAGATGTCCGCGATCAACCGACAGCGCACACCGAAGTCGTTCTCCGCGGCGCGACAGCCGTCGATCAACCCGTCGATGATCGTCGACATCGCGACGCCGCGCGTCGTGTGCAAGGTCGGGTTGAAGAACATCTCGCGGTACTTCAGGTTGCCCAGCTTCACGCCGTCCTCGAGCGACTCGTACGCGACACGCGCGAAGTCGCCCGGTTCGATCACGGTGGAGTTGACGAGCCGGAAGATCTCCAAGAACTCGTAGATCGTCTCGTAGTCGTATATGCGGTCGACGTCCGTCGTCGGCAGTGCGATGTCGTGCTTGCGTGCGAGGTCGGCGACCGTTTGGGGTCGCAGGGTCCCCTCGACGTGACAGTGCAGTTCGACCTTCGGCAGCTGGCGCAGGTATTCGGCGTACTCCATCAGGGACTCCTCAGACGGGACGACAACTCCAAACATCGCGAGCGTAGGGTCACGGGTCCCACTCCCGGAACGCGTCGATCATCTTGCCGACGTCGGCACCGAGCGGGTACAGGACCGGGCACGTGCAGCCTGCCTTGACATATTCGCCCACCTTGTCGCGGCATTCGTCGGGCGTCCCGGAGGCGGTGATGAGCTGCACGACGGAATCGGGCACGAGCTTCGACGCCGCGACCACCTGCTCGTGCGTCGCGGGCCACGTCAGTACCGCCGCGATCTGGTCGAGCAGCTCCGGGGAGACGCCCGAAGCCTTCATGAGGTGGGGCTGTTGACCGAGATACTGCGTCACGAGCAGGCGCGCGGCGTCGAGCGCGGCCTCGCGATCGTCGTCCATCGAGCAGACGACGAGCTGCGGGCGATCGATCTCGTCGACATCGCGGCCAACCTTCGCTGCACCCTCGGCCAGCGCGTCGACGGCGGCCCCGTTGTACGCCGGCGACACGAGGTAGTTCAGCAACGCTCCGTCGGCGATCTCGCCCGCGAGACGCATCATCTGCATACCGGTGGCGCCGATGACGATCGGGATTTCCTTCACCCGGCGCTCCTGGTGCACGTAGTCGAGCTCGACTCCATCGAGGTGCACGAACTCGCCGTCGAACGTGACGGTTTCGTTCGCGAGGAGCGCGCGCACCGTCGTGACGATCTCGCGCATCGCTCGCAGCGGTCGATCGCGCGACACGCCCACCTTGGCCGCGAGGGGATCCCACCAGGCTCCGATGCCGAGGATCACGCGCCCGGGTGCAAGGTCGTCGAGGGTGGAGAAGGTCGCCGCGAGGAATGCAGGGTTGCGCACCCACATGCTGACGACCCCGGAACCGAGCTTGATGCGTTCCGTCGCCGCCGCGAACGCGGCCAGGGGGATCGTCGCTTCCCGGACCAGACGGCTCTCGGCCTGCCACACCGCCTCGAACCCCGCGTCCTCCGCGGCCTGGGCGAAGCGCATGCCGTCGCGGATCGGATGAGCGTCTTGGAGGTATAGCGCGACGCGTCCCATCGTCACAAGTCCAAGCGGGCGTGGAGTCGCGCCGCCTGCTCGGCCGCGCGCGCCCGTATCTCCACCGCGTCGACCCGGGTCGGACCCTGCTCGTCGAGCACCGTCTCACCACCGACCTCGACGCGCAGCGGGCGCACGCCCGTGGTGTACGCGAGATGCCACGGCTCCATCGGCGCGTACGACCAGGTGACGCGATCGTCGCGCGCCTCCGGCACGAGCTCGCCGCCGGCCGCGAGCCACGACCACACCGACTCAGGTGACGTCGTCACATCGTCGGCGCGGGCGAGCGCGAACGCGAGGCGGAACTCCTCGAGCATGTCGGCCCCGATCCCGTCGGTGCCGAGGGCCACCCGGTCGAAGCGCGCCGGACGTCCGTACCCGACCGCGTTGTTGAGATTCGATCGCGGATTGTGCACGACCGTGCCCGGCAGAACGCGCTCGAGGTGCACTGCGTGCGCGAGGATCCACCGTTCGTCGGCGCGGCCGTCCCAGCGTGCCCCCGCCGCCGCATCGACGGGATCCTCGGCGACATGCACGTGCACACCCACGCCGAGGTCGGCCGCGAGCCCGCACACCGCGTCGAGCGTCTCGTCGGAGAGGGTGAAGGCCGCGTGGGCGCCGACCAGACCGCGCCCGCCCGATCGAAGGAACCGCTCGTTCTCGGCCAAACCGGCCTTGGCGCCGTCGGCGCCGTTGCGATCGGTGACCTCGTAGCAGCACAGCACGCGCACCCCCACCTCGGCACACGCCTCCGCGATCACGTCGAGGCTGCCGTCGACCGCGCCCGGGCTCGAGTGGTGGTCGACGATCGCCGTCGTTCCCGCTTCGAGGGCCTCGAGCGCGCCGAGCATCGTCCCCCAGCGCACCATCTCGAGATCGAGGGCGCGATCCACCCGCCACCACACGAGCTCCAGGATCTCGGGAAACGTTCGCGCCGTGCGGGGCGGCGCGGGCATCCCGCGGGCGAGCGCCGAGTAGAGATGATGGTGGGCGCACACCAAGCCGGGGGTCGTCGCGCCCATCGAGCTCATCGCGATCGGCGCATCGGCAACCCGGCACGCCATACACCGTCGAGGTCGTGCAACGCGGCCGCGACCGCGCCGGCCGTCGGCACGAGCCCGATCTCACCGACGCCTTTGATCCCGTACGGCGCGCGCGGCTGCGGCTCCTCGACGAGGATCACTTCGATCGGCGGAACGTCCTTGGCCCGGATGATGCCGAGCCCGCGCAGGGTCATCAAGGTCGGCTTGCCGTGCTCGTCGCACGGGAAGTCCTCGGTGAGCGCGTACCCGAGACCCATGTGCACCGAGCCCTCGATCTGACCGACGCACTGCATCGGGTTGACCGCGCGCCCCACGTCGTGTGCGGCGACGACCCGCTCGATGTCACCGGTTTCTCGATCGACGACGACAAGTTGCGCCGCATAGCCGAACGCCGAGTGGATCACCGGCTGCTCCACACC
>JALYLU010000428.1 GCA_030774075.1 Actinomycetota bacterium
CCCACCGAGCTCGTCGCGTCCGGACTACGTCCGCTGTTCACCAAGTGGCCGAGCCGACCATTGTGGATCACCGCAGTAGACCTCGAACGCGGCCAGCGAGTGACGTTCGGCCGCGACGATGCTCCGACGATCACTAATGTCGCGACCGCGGTCGCGGCATCGTGTGCCATTCCGGCGTTCTTCGCGCCGGTATCGATCGCCGGCGTTCGCTACGTCGATGGGGGTGTGCACTCGCCGACCAACGCCGACCTGGTCGCGGAGCTCGAGCTCGACCTCGTGGTGATCAGTTCGCCGATGTCGGTCGCGCGCACGAACCCGCGATTCGCGCCTGATCAGCCGGCACGCCGCCTCGCACGCTTCCGATTGGTGCGTGAGGTCGCCCGCATCCGTCGTGCCGGTATTCCCGTGCTCACCTTCCAACCCACCGACGCCGATCTCGGCGTGATGGGCCTGAACGCGATGGACCCGTCTCGTCGCGCCGACGTCACACGCCAGGCGTTCGAGTCGACGCGGTTCCGACTCGCGCGCCCCGACGCCCGCGAGCGAGCGTCGATCCTTGCGTCTTCGCCTACTGCGCGAGCTTGAGCAGCTCGGTCATGCCGGCTTCGACGCCCGCGCACAACACCGCGATGTCGGGCGCAGTGTCGTAATCGCCGGTCACGCCGTAGTTGAGCAAACCGTTGTACGAGAAGATCGCGACGCCGACGCGTACGTTGCTCGCGAGCGGGACGAACGGAAACGCCTCGACCATCGGCCGGCCACACGCGAACAGTCGCCACTGCGGACCCGGGACGTTCGTGGTAACGGTGTTCACGTTCCGCTGCGGCACCCGCATCGCGACCCGAGTGCCGAGCGCGAGCAGTAACGACGGCGCGAATCCCGAAAGTGACGTGAGCGCCTCGGCGGCGACCGCCTGCCGCGACTCCTTGAGTGCGTCCATCTGCGCGCGGATGGCGCCGAGGCGTGCGGCCGGCGACGCGAGACCGACGGGTAGCTCGGCGATCATCGCGGAGACGCGATTGTTGTACGTGCCTCGTTCGCCGGGGGTGCGCACCGATACCGGCACCAGCGTCCGCACGACGCGATCTTCGACACCCTCGCCCCGGGCGATGAGCAGGTCGCGAAACCCGCGCGTGAGCACGGTGAGCACGACGTCGTTCACTGTGCCACCGAGTGCGCGCCGCACGGTCTTCACGTCGGCGATCGTGGTGCGCGCCCAGTCCCAGCGGCGGTGCGGACCGATGGGACCGTTGATCGAAGACGGCGGTGTCCGCCGCACGACTCCTGTCCACGCGCGCAATCCTCGCGCCACCTCGGTGAGCTGAGTGAGGACATGGCGCGGCGCGCGCGTAGCGGAACGCGCCGCTCGGAGTTGTTCGTAGGGACTCGCGAAGAGCGCGCCCAGGGCGTCGACGACGAGGCGCGCGTCGGTCGGCTCCGGTTCGGCCTCCCAGTCGTCGGTCAATGCGGGCGCCGGCTCGGGCTCCGCGTCGAGCACGACCGTGAGCAGGTCGGTGCCGGACACGCCGTCGACCATGCAGTGATGCACCTTCGATACGAGCGCCCAGTGACCGTGGTCGAGACCGTCGACCATCCACATCTCCCACAGCGGTTTGTGCCGGTCGAGCTGCTGCGACATCACGCGGCCGACGAGATTTCGCAGCTCCCGGTCGCCGCCGGGAGACGCCAGCGCGGTGTGGCGGAGGTGATAGCCGAGGTTGAAATGCGGATCATCGACCCACAGCGGGCGGCCGAGCTGAAGGGGCACGAATCGCACCTTCTGCCGGTACCGCGGCACCGCGGGCAGCTTGCCCGCGACCATCGCCTCGAAATCCTCGTACGCAGGCACCGGACCCTCGAAGATCGCCACGGATCCGATGTGCATGTGGCTAACGGCGTTCTCGATGTGAAGAAACGACGCGTCGAGCGGGCTCATCCGATCCATTGCAGGTCCATTCGCCGAGGTATGCGTGCGAAGGCTCGCGCCATCAGCCTGGGCACGCAAGGGCAATCAATAGAGCGACAGCGGAGCCGACCGAAGGGGAGGCGCAGCGCGAGTTGGCGGAACGGCGGCTTTGGCGCGAGCGTGCTGAGGCATTTGACGAGGAAGGGCGCGACGAGGGAGGGCGGACTCATGGCCGACAAGCCGAGCTACCTTGGACTGTTGAACGCGATCGCCGTTGCGGAGTCCCGCGCCCACACGTACTTGTGCGCGTGGGCCGACGTCACGCCAAGCGACGACGTACGGGCCGTGCTGCGCAAGGTCGCGGCACGAGAGGGCGAGCACGCGATGACCTTCGCGAGACGCATCAACGAGCTCGGTTACGACGTGCGCCGCAAGGACGACGAAGATACCGACAAAAGGATCGCATTGGTGACGTCGGACTGCTCCGATCTCGAGAAGATGGAAGCGTTGAAGCTGCACCGTCTCGACCGCGGCGACAAGCCCGACATCTTCGACGACTTCTTCACGGATCACTCGATCGACATCGCGACGGGAGAGCTGCTCGGTCGCTACATCGCCGAAGAGCGCGACACGGCGCGGTTGCTGCGGCAGTGCTTCGAGCAACTGAAGCAGCAGTCGACGTCCGATCGGCCGGAGCGCGCAGAAGGTAGCCGCGGCCGCGCGTGAATGCGCACCCGTATGAGATCCGGACCCGCCCGGATCATCCATCCCGGAGAACGGTTTCGGGCCGCGTGCTCAGGACATCGGCGGCACCCGCGACGAGGCCCCTCAGGACGTCGGCGGCCGACTCGATACCCGTCACGAACGACGCCGCCTCGCCCGCCCATATCGCCTTCTCCGCGATCTCCGCGTCCGGACCGAGACTGCGGTACTCGTCGCCATGTTCGATCGCCCAGGTTCGAAGTTCCTCCTCCCGACGCTCCCACCGTTCAAAGAACCGGTTTCGGATCGCGCGGCCCGAAACCCCGTCGGGCCACGGCATCCCGCCGGCGATGTCGAAGAGGTCGGTGAGGACGGTGTCCTCCCCCGTCGCCGCGACGACGCGGGCCTTGTACGCGTCCGAGACGCCACACTCCCGTGTCGCGAGGAACCGGGTACCGATCCAAACCCCTTCGGCACCGAGCATCAATGCCGCGGCAATCCCACGACCGTCTGCGATGCCGCCCGCGGCGATCACTGGCACCGGCGCGACGACGTCGACGACCGCGGGAACGAGCGGCAACGTCGAGACCAGGCCGGTATGACCCCCGGCCTCGGTGCCCTGCGCGGTTACGACGTCGACGCCCGCACTCGCGGCGCGTCGAGCGGCGTCGACGGTGCGAACTTGGCACAGCACGATCGCTCCGGCATCGTGAGCGGCTTCGACGAACGGGGCCGGGTCCGCGAAGGAGTGCGCGACGATCCGAACTCCTTCGCGCAGCGCGACGGCCATCAGCTCCGCTGCGTTCGGAAGGTGGCTGATGAACCCGACGCCGAACGGGCGATCCGTCAGTTCACGCGCGACCCGGATCTGTGCGACCAACCAATCGGCGCCGCCCATCGTCGTACCGCCGATGAGCCCGAGACCCCCGGCCTCCGAGATCGCGGCCGCGAGTTGTGCCGGCGCATCGCCACCTCCCATCGGCGCATTCAGCACCGGGTACTCGATCCCGAACACCTCACACAACCGCGTGTACAACGCCAGCATCACGCCTCCGAATCAGGACTGCGTCGAACATCGAGATTGGGCCGGCATCCGACGTCACGTCGAGGCGGGGCGTTCGAGACGGGGCATCGCGTGTCGATTCGTACCGTTTGTCCGACAATGGCGAAACAGGTACTCAGGGTCGCGGTCGAACGTGTCCACAGTGTGCGCCGTACGTTGCCCTTGTCACGACCCTGATGTTTGACGTTGCGCCTTCGCCGGTATGGCTTCAGCACATCACTTGCAGGGGGTGCCCATGGCAGGCAATCGGCAGCGCGAGTCGACGCTCGAGTCCGACCCGAAGTCCGTCACCTCACCGACCAGGTTGAAGGGTCACGAGTACCTGCTGCTCACTGCCGAAAGAGGATTGCTTGCGGCATCGTGCTGGTGTGAACGTTCGATCGTCGCAGTCACTCCGTCCGACGTGTGGGCCGGAAGGACCGCGTCGTGCAGACGTCCGACGTGCAACGCACCCGGACCGAGCTCCGAGGCCTGAGCGGGTTCGATTCCCAAGTGCCGAAGCTGCGCGTGCACAACTTCGCGATCTCACTCGACGGCTACGCCGCCGGACCGAACCAGAGCCTCGACAACCCGCTCGGCGTGGGCGGTCCCGGTCTGCATGAATGGGCATTCGCAACCCGCGCCGGACGTCAGATGCATGGCATGGACGGTGGCGACGAGGGCCTCGACGACGAGTTCATCGCCCAGGGCGACGTCGGCATCGGGGCCACCATCATGGGACGAAACATGTTCGGCCCGATCCGCGGGCCATGGAATGGCGACCAGTGGACGGGCTGGTGGGGGGACGACCCGCCATACCACCACCCGGTGTTCGTGCTCACGCACCATCCACGTCCGCCCGTCACGATGCAGGGCGGGACCGCGTTCCACTTCGTCGACGACGGCATCGAGGCCGCGCTCGAGCGCACGATCGCAACACCGGCATGGCGCACGCGCGACCTCGGCGGCCCGCTCGGGACTAAAGCCTTCGGCGAGCGCGTTGCCACCGTGTTGGGCGAGCCGTGACGAGCCTGCCGGAACAGCCGCAGCCTAAAGT
>JALYLU010000429.1 GCA_030774075.1 Actinomycetota bacterium
CTTGCGCATTGAGCAAGTAGGCAGCCGCGACATCGGCCAACGTCTGAGCAGCGCTCATGCTCGCGGCGCTCAACCCACCCGCGGTGGTCCGGTAGAGGTCGAGCGCGCCCATCCGTTCTTGGCCGTGGTGTAGCGGGAACGCGAACACCCCCACGAGACCCTCCTCGACCGCACGCCTCGCGAAGTTCGGGAACCGGTCCTCGCCGTTGAGGTCCGTTACCGCGACGGCGCGACCTGTGTGGTACGCCTCGAGACACGGTCCCTCCCCGAGTTCGGTCTGCAGCTGCTCGAAACGAAACGCCGCCTCGCTCGAAGCCGCGACGTAGTGCGGCTTCGCGCCCGGCGCGATGAGGGTCACTCCCGCGGCCGAGATGGGCATGACATCGACGATGCGCTTTACCAGGTGATCGAGGATCGCCTGGATCGGGAAATCCGTCGCCAGCGTGCGGGCGAACTCACTCAACACATCGGAGAGCTGTTGCTCATCCGGCATGATCCTCTTTCACCAACAGCGATCTCGAGTGCAGCCCTCATCCGACGAATCCGACCCGGGCATGCTCGCAGGACGGTAGAACCCCGACGTGTACACACCGTCACCGCCGGCGAACGGCCCGGTTGCGTTTACCGCTCGGGACGAAGCCGGCCGGTCC
The DNA here is from genome assembly GCA_030774075.1 of Actinomycetota bacterium. Taxonomy (GTDB): domain Bacteria; phylum Actinomycetota; class Acidimicrobiia; order IMCC26256; family PALSA-610; genus PALSA-610. The sequence goes on from JALYLU010000429.1 coordinate 651, forward strand.
TAGGAGTCGGCTTGGATTCGCAGGAGCGAGCGCAGTGCGGCGAGGGTCTCCGGTGAGCCCGGCCAGTGTTCGGTGACGAGGTCGGGTCCGGCCGCGTGGATGACGCTGCGCAGGACGAGATAGGTGACGATCGCGTCGTCCGCGTCGACAATCGAGCGACGAGACGCAGCGTGTCGGGAAGGAGCCGGACAGCCTCGCCGAGACGCGTTCCTTTCGGACGGACGACAACGAGAGCCGTCACCAGCACACCCCACACGACCACCAAGGCCACGAGGATGACGAACAGAATCTTCATGCCCAGTCCGCGGGCCCGGCTAGTGATGCCAAGACGCCCAACCTTCACGGACGCCGTAGAGGACGATGACGAACCCGGCGAGTGGGTCAGCCCACCAGGCGCCCGCGGTCGCGTTGAGGGTGAGGCCCACGAGCACGGATACGGCGAGCAGGCCGTCTACGAGGGTGACGCGTCCTTCGGTCATGAGCACCGGGTTGGCGAGTGCGGCACCGATCCGCGTCTTCCCTGCGGCGAGAGCGAACATGGCGGCGGCGGTGAGAGCCGTCCACACGATTCCGAGCGGGCTGGGTTTGGGGTGGTACGCCGTCGCGAGCACGATGCTCGACTGCACCGCGATGTAGATCGCCAGGGCGACGAACGCGATGCCGATCAGCTGCATGGCGCGCCGTTGTCGTGCCTCGCCGGTCCCCGAAAGTTCCCAGAGAACGACCGTGCTCGCGCCGATCTCGACGAGGCTGTCGAGTCCGAACCCGGCCAGCGCGACCGAGCGCGCCATTATGGCCGCGAATGTGAGAACGATGATCCCGACGACATTCCAGCCGAGTGTGATGCGTTCGAGCAGGAACCCACGCCGGAGAAGCCACGCCGGGTCTGCGGCGAGTCCGCGAGGGGAAACCATCCGACGGAGAGAGTACGACCGCCCGACGCGGCACGATGCAGGACCTCGGGCTGTCGTTGTCGGTCGGTTGCCAGTGTCCCCCGCGTAACCTTGTCGTCGTGAACGGCATGCTCGTGCATCGGCACGGCCTTTGGACACACGAACATCACCAACACGGCCCACACCGCCACGCCCGCCTGCCGTTCCGATCGACTGCGGAGGCCGACCACCACCCCGACGACAGCGGGCACGGACACACTCACGGCCGGGTCGATCGTTCGATCATCCGTTCCCGAGCCGGGGTGAAAGCAGTATCGATCAGCCTCGCGGTGCTCGCGATCACCGCGGCCCTACAGGCAATCGTATTCATGCTCTCCGGCTCCGTCGCGCTACTGGCGGACCTCATCCACAATGGCGGCGACGCGCTCACTGCGATCCCGCTCGCGATCGCGTTCCTCGCCCGCAGCCAACGCGGCGAACGGTGGGCCGGATACGCAGTCGTATGCACCATCTTCGTCTCGGCATCCGTCGCCGCGTACGCAGCCGTCGAACGTCTGCTCCACCCGCAACATCTCGACTACCTCGACGCCGTCGCGCTCGCGGGAGCGATCGGGTTCGTTGGCAACGAGCTTGCGGCGCGCGTCCGGCTCCGCGCGGGAGATCGACTCGACAGTCCCGCGCTCACCGCCGACGGTCACCACGCCCGGGTCGATGGGTTCGTCTCCCTCGGCGTCATGGCCTCGGCCGCGGTGGTGGCTTTGGGTGTGAAAATCGCCGATCCGCTGATCGGCCTCGCGATCACGCTGTTGATCCTGCGTATCACCTGGCAGGCATGGCAGACCGTCCACGCCGACCACGACCACGACCACGAGGACTGACCCGCGAACGTGATGCGGATGTGCGCTCCCGCGACCGCGCGGAGCGCCTCCTATCTTGGTCGGGAAGGCGGTGGCTCGCGGTATCCGCCGGGCGGGGTGTGCGCGACCGGTATGTCATCGACTTGGCGCATCGAGGTTTCCCGCGTTTCGGTGTGTCGCAAAGGGGCGGGCGTCACGAGCGATGATGCGCTGGACCCGCTCGAACGCGACCTTGGATCCGATGATCGCGAGGATCGCCCAGAGCGGGTACCAGATGGCCCAATACCGCAGGTTCCCGAAGGGAAGGTCGCCCGCGCCGCCCGCGACGAACGACAGGTAGAACACGCTCGACAGGACAAAGGCCAGCGTTGTTGCGATCCACACCGCGCGAGCGCGACCCGCCCGTCGGACGAGCGCGACGACGCCGACGGGCACGAGAGGCAGTAGCGGGAACTGGCGAAGCATTGGATCGCGGGCGACGCGGACGCCATTGGAGCGACCCGTGATGAACTCACCGATGAAATGCGACGGAATCCAGCTGAGTCGATAGTTCTTCAGGGATTGGTCGTCGCCGAGCCCGGGCGTCAGGCGGTTGTGAAAGTGATACGGCGTGAGCAGCGGGTTTCCGAACGCGTGGTACTGCGTGTACGCGACCAAGGCGACGATGCTGATCAAGCCGAGCGCGGCGCCCAGCACGAGCCGGGGTCGCTCGGCGCGAGGTCGCACGACAACTGCGGCCGCGACGGGAAGCCCGGCGAACAGTAGGTCGCCATAGCGGGTGGCGAAGATCCAACCGAGCAACAGGCCGATGGTGATGCCGCGGCCCCACGTCATCGTGCGAACCGACGTGACCAGCACGAGCACGGCGAGCAGCGAGAACACGGCGGGCAGCGAGTTGTACGGCGTCAGAACAAACTGAAAGAGCGGCGTGCCGAACACCAGAACCGCGACCGTGACGAGACCTGCAGTAAGGCTGATCACTCCGAAAACCACGCTCCACAACCGGACCGCAAGAACGAGTGTGAAGGCGCATATGCCGGCGAAGAGCAGTACGTCTGCCGGCGCGAACGGATCTCCGCGGAAACCGAGCTTCGTGAACAGCGCGCCCAGCACCGGGTATCCGAGCCCATAGAAGTAGTCGAGTGGTCCGGCCGGTAACCGGAACTTTGCGAGAACACGCGCGCTTCGAAGGTAATACGACGGGTCGACGAAGGCGTAGTAGCCCAAACGCGTCTGCACATGGGGGCGCAACGGGTTGAGCCAGATGCCGTACGCGGCGTACGCGGCGCCGAGGAGCCCGACGATCATCGCGAGCGCGAGGATGCGGCGCCTCATCAACATGTCGCTCGACGGCGACGACGCTTCGACCTCACTCAGGGAAACGTTCGAGCGCGCCGCTTCCACGCGACCTCCTGCATCCGACGATGCTACCGACCACCGTCCAACGCACGCAGGAATGACAACCGATGAGACGACCCGGCGTCGCTCCACTGCACGACGTGGATTCCCGCGTCCGATGCTGCTTACATGTGCGACGCACAACGCCGTGCGACTCAGTGATGAAAGGGCACTATGCACGTCGAGGACGTTGAGTACGAGCACGATGGAATCAAGATGCTCGGTCGATTGGCGTACGACGAGGCGCACAGCGGTAGCCGCCCCGCGGTGCTGCTCTGCCACGAGGCGCCGGGAATCGACGACAACGTGAAGGGTCGCGTCGAGCGGCTCGCCGCGCTTGGCTATGTCGCCTTCGGGCTGGACTGCCACGGCGGCGGCAAGGTTCTCGAACTCGATGACGTCATGCACCGACTCGGCGCGCTCGCGGGCGACGTCGAGCGGTTCCGCGCCATCGGGTTCGCCGGGCTCGACGTGCTACTCGCCCAACCCCTGACCGATCGCAATCGCGTCGCGGCCATCGGCTTTTGCATGGGCGGTGCACTCGCACTCGAGTTGGCCCGCGCCGGCGCTGACCTGAAAGCGGTCGTCGGCTTCCACCCCAGCCTCGAGACGTCACGCCCACAAGACGCGAAGAACATCAGAGCGAGCGTCCTCGTGTGTTGTGGCACGGCCGATCCCTTCATCAGTCGGGAGCAACGCCTCGCGTTCGAGAGGGAGATGACCGACGGCGGCGTGGCCGACTGGCGGATGGACGTCTACGGCGGCGTCGGTCACAGCTTTACGAACAAGGCGGCCGATGAGCTCGGCATGTCGGGCGTCGCCCATCACGAACTTGCGGATCGCCGCTCCTGGCAGACCATGCTCTCGCTGTTCGAGGAGAAGCTCGGACCGGTCTAGAGC
>JALYLU010000430.1 GCA_030774075.1 Actinomycetota bacterium
CATCGCGACGGCGCGCGAAGGCGACTCCGATCGCGATGGCCGCGAGCGCCAGGAGGGCGAGCCCCGCGGCCATCGGGAACGGGCGAACCGCGCCCTTGGCGAGCCGGTTCGATCGCCAGCCGATGTCGAGCGTGACGCCGCGGATGAGCGCGGCGGCGCTCAGCGCCCCGAGCCCCGCGAACGCGGCCTGACCGAGCGACAGCTGCCCGGCCCAGCCGGTCAGCACCGTGACCGATACCGCGATGATCGCAGTGGCCAGGACCAGCGCGTAGGCCTGTTGGTGCGACGACTGGGTGATCAGGAACGGCACGATGACGGCGCCCGTGAGCGCGATCCACGCGGTGAGGTTGGGCATGCGCCGCACCCACCACACCTCCCGCAGGCGCTCGGGCACGGCGGGCACGCGCGGCGCGAACGCGAAGCTGTCGCCGCCGGTGCCGGCGTCGGCGCGGCTGATGCGCGCAACGAGGACGAGGACCACCAGGAAGAGCACGAACTCGACCACGCCCGGCGAGTTCGGGAAGTTGTACGTGAGTACCTGGTAGAGCACGCCGATCCCGATCGCGCCCGCGACGGTGCGCGGAAACGACGTCATGCCACCGATGAGCGCGGCGGTAAGACCGAGCAGCAGCGTCTGGGGACCGACCTGGACGAGGTCCGTCGTGCCCCCCTGGGTCGCGTAGAGCACGAGCGTGATGCCCGAGAGGAGACCGCCGATCGTCCAGATCGCGGTCGACATCATCTTCGGGCTGATGCCCGTGAGGCGCGCGAGGTCGGGATTGGTGGCCGACGCGCGCACCGCCTCGCCGAACACGGTGTGACCGAGCAGCCACCAGAGCGCGACTGTGACGATCGGCACGACGATGAGCGCGAGCACTTGCGATCCGGTGACGACGACGTTCGTGACCTGTAAATGGAAGCCGCCGAGGTGCAGGTGCCCAAGTGAGGAGATCTTCCATCTCGAGCTCATCGGGCTCGGAAAGACCGTCTGGAACTTGCCGGTGCGGTAGTCCGGCAGCGATCGCACGATCGCCTGCACCAACTCGGCCACGCCGATCGTGGCGACGAGCACGATGACGCGCGGGGCCTTGGCGAGCCGGCGGATCACGATCATCTCGATCAGCGCGCCGCCCGCGGTCGTCGTGAGGAGCGCGAGCGCGAGCGCCGGCCAGTAGGGGAAGTGCGAGCGCACGACCATGATCGCCAGCAGCGCGGCCGCCGGGACGCCGATGTCGGCGACGGCGAAGTTGATGACGCGGGTCGAGCGATAGATCAAGACGATGCCCATCGCCAGGACCGACACGATGAGGCCCTGGACGAGGCCGATGAACAGCAGGTTCGACGTCGCGATGTGTGGCTGGAACAGCGACGCCAGCATCAGCCGCCCTCGGTGCCGAAGAAGACGGCGCGGGCGAGGTCGTCGCGGTCGAGCAGCTCCTGCGCGGAGCCCTCGAACTTGACCTCACCCTTCTCGAGGAAGATCGCGCGGTCGGAAATCGCGAGCGCGACGTTGAGCGACTGCTCGACGATGAGCATCGTCTGGCCGCGCGCGCGGAGCCGGTCGACGAGCTCGAGCATGCGCTGCACGACCACGGGCGCAAGGCCGAGCGAGAGTTCGTCGATCAAGAGGATCTCGGGCTCCTGCATGAGCACGCGCGCCAAGGCGAGCATCTGCTGCTGACCGCCGGAGAGGCTGCGGGCCAACTGTTTCGGCCGTTCGGCCAGCTCGGGGAAGAGCTCGAGGACGTCGGAGATGTGATCGTCGATCTCGGCGTGGGTCCCGCCCCGCAACCGCGCCGCGACGCCGAGGTTCTGCATGACGGTCAGACTCGGGAACACGCCCTTGCCGCCCGGCAGCTGCACGATTCCGTGCTTGACGCGCTGTTCGGGCGCTACGAACGTGATGTTGCGGCCGTTGAGCCGAGTGACCCCGCGTTCCGGTACCTCGAGGCCGCTGATGACGCGCAGGATCGTCGACTTGCCGGCCCCGTTCGTGCCGAGCAGCGCGACGCACTCGCCGCGGTGGATCTCGAAGTTGACGTCGAAGAGCACCTGCACGGGCCCGTAGGAGAAGTCGGTGTTGACCATCTGCAACACCGGTGTGTCGACGCCCTCGACGGCGCGCTTGCGTTGCTCTTCCTGCTCTTCGAGTAACTCCTCGACGACGAGCGAGAGATCGTGGCGTATGAACCGCGCCCCGTTCATCAACAGCAGGCTGCCGATGATGCTGGTGGGCACGAGCAGCACGATGACCGTTGTGCGCACGCCGAACGAATTGGTGAAGAAGTTGGCGAGGATGCTTCCGCCGAAGCCGCCGATGAGAACGATGTACATGACGCCCATCGCGACGCCCAGCCCGCGCAAGCGGTAGGGGCACACGGCCTGGAGCACGGGCGTCACCATCGCGAACGCGCACGCGGTCAGGACCGCTTGAGGAATCCCCCAGATCACGAACATCGCAACACTGTGAGTCGACACCTGCAGCGGTGTGAACAACGCCGACGGCAGGATCAGGAGGCCGACGAGCACGAGTGCCTTCGCCGGGTTCTTCCGGTAGGTGCGGTCGAAGTAACGGCCGACCGGATAGAGGATCGGCACGGCGGCCCATCCGGCGAGGCTCAGGATGAATCCGCGATGCAGGATGTTCGTGACGTGGAGCGTGTCGTTCAGGTAGAGCACCTGGAGCGCCCCCAGCGCGAACACACCGAAGCCGAGCGCCGCGAACGCCGCGATCGAAGTCCGGATGGTCGCGATCTTCTTCAACCGCGCGAAGGCCGCTTCCATCGACGGCTGCGCCGGGTTCTCGTCCTCGATGACCTCGCCGAGCACGTCTTGCTTCTCGTACTGTCCGCGCGGCGGCTCGCGCAGGGAGAACGCCGCGAGCGCCAGGAGCGCGCCCGGCACCCCGAGTACGAAGAACGCCCACCGCCAGCCTTCGACCCCGCCGGCCCACGTCGCGATCGCGCCGACAGCCACCGGGCTGAGGTTCCCGAGAACCTGCTGTCCGATGTTCATGGCCGCCGACATCCGGGCCCGGATACCGATTGGATAGTTGTCGGCGAGCAGCGGTTGGTGCACGGCGATGTTGTTCGCCTTGGCCACGCCGGTCAGGCACAGCGCCCAAAAAAGCACGAAGGCGCTGCCCGCGAGACCGGAGAGGAACGTGAAGAACGCAGCCATCAGGCTGGCTATGGCGACGATCGGTACGCGCCGCATCCGGTCGGCGAGGAAACCCATCGGGATGGCGCCGAGTGCGTAGAAGAGGCTCGAAGCCGAGGCGATGAACACGACCGCGCCGTTGCTGATGTGGAAGGTCTGGCGCAGCTCGGGTTCGATCGTCTGCACGGCGTTGAGCGTGAGCTGGTCGAGCGAGATGAGCAGCCCGAGTACGACGAACATCCGTGCGCCGCCCTTGGCGAATGCGTCCCGGAAGTTCACCGGATCGGAATTGACGCCGGGCAGCAGGTCGTCAGGGAAGATCACCTGCTCCTTGGCCCTGGCCTGCGCCTCCTGGCGGGCTGCCTCCTCGTCGAGAACGGCTGCCGCGAGCGACGCGGCGCTGCCCTCGGGTTCGCCAGCGGTCTGCAGATCGGTCACGGTCTCTCCCGATCGCCGGCGGCCCGATTGCCGGCGCCCCGCGATGCCGGCGGGTGGTCGGATGGTACGTCTTGACTGACATGCGTGTCAGGCGAGACCGGCATCGTCCGCCCCGGTAGCGTCGGGAGCCATGGCAGCCGTGCGTCCCCCGAAGTCGTTTCTCCTCTCGTCCGAGCTAGCCGACTACCTCGTCTCGCACGGGACACCACCGGATGCGGTGCAGCAGGCCCTCATCGAGGAGACCGCCACCCTCGGCGCGGTCGCGGGCATGCAGATCGCACCCGAGCAGGGCGCGTTCCTCACCGTCTTGACGCGGCTGATCGGCGCCCGGCGCGCGATCGAGATCGGCACCTTCACGGGGTATTCCGCACTCTGCATCGCCCGGGGCCTTCCCGCGGACGGCCGGCTCGTGTGTTGCGACGTCTCCGAGGAATGGACCGCGATCGGCCGGCGCGCGTGGGGCGAGGCCGGGGTCGCCGACCGCATCGACTTGCGTATCGCACCGGCGCTGGAGACGCTTGCCGCGCTTCCCTCCGACACCACCTTCGATCTCGCCTTCATCGACGCCGACAAGCCGAACTACCCGAACTATTTCGAGGCCCTGCTCCCGAAGATACGCAGCAACGGCGCGATCCTCGTCGACAACGTGCTCTGGGACGGACGCGTCGTGAAGCCCGACGCCGACGACGAGAACACGGTCGCCATCCGTGCCTTCAATGACAAGGTGGCAAACGACGCGCGCGTCGACGCCGTCATGCTGCCAATCGCCGACGGTCTCACGCTCGCCCGCAAAAGGTAAGCAGTAACCGAAGGACGGCCGTTATGGGTCGAATCTCGCGGAGCGTGGCATCAAAGACCGCGCTTCGCGTCAGCCATCCCGCAAAAAGCGCGGAACTCGACGGATTCACGATCCGGCATGCCCCGAAAATGTCGCGCCATGGAAGTAAAATGTCGCGAAATGAGCGGTTCTGGTCGACAAACTTGAGAGCCGCTACTTCCCCCGGTGAGAGGCGTAGTCATGACGATCGGGACCACGCGTCGGATCGATCAACTCGGACGGGTGGTCGTCCCGGTCGAGCTGCGCAGGAC
>JALYLU010000431.1 GCA_030774075.1 Actinomycetota bacterium
AACGCGCGAACACATCACCAGCACGAGAGCACCGCGCACCCCGACCAAACCCACAGCCGACCAGCCCAGCGACCCGCCACACCGAATCAGCCCACGCCACCGTCCGATCGGTGGATCCGGGCTTAGACGAAGTTGCGCTCTAGGTTTTCGGCGGGCATGGAGGGTTGGAAGGGTGAGGTATTCGCGTCGTCGGTCGCGTGCGTTCGGTTTTGACGTTCGCTGTGGCGGTTGCGCTTGTCGCGCAGGTTCCGGGGCGCGCGACCGCGGCGACCGATTGTCCGTCGGCCCTAGCAATCGGGTCTCAACCGTTGACCGCGGCGACGTGCTCGGCGAAGGTCGATCTAACCGCGAGGACCACCAAGCGACCAAGAATCGGAGGTCCAAGAATGTCGACCGATGACTACCTCGATCCGCCCGGTGGAATCCCGGTCCCGCGTACGCCACCCGACATCAGGGACGCGTGGGCGGAGGCCTTGCTCGGGTACTGGGAAGATCGAAAGCAGAATTTCAACAGCAAGCCGTCTCGAGCGATGGAACCACGCCGGACGCCGAAGGGCACGCCTACCCGAGTCGCGGTCACGTGGGGTGCATTTCCGGCTTCGCTGCCGACGGGCAACAAATACGAACTCGCGGAGAAGTTGGGCTACGAGGACTGGCGCGAGGTACGCCTGAACGGCACCACTGCGCCACCGCGCGTGTTCGATGGCCGGGAGAACCAGGACGAGTATCTGGAATGGCGGGCGAACCCCGGACCGAATGGGGGAATCGCCTCGCTAGACATGACGTGCGAGCCGCCCGACATCTGGCGAACCTGGTTCGATGACGACGCCGACAGTTGTGCGACGGCGTACTCGGACCTGCTCGGCGTGAAGGTGGTCGCCGACGATCTCCGATCGCCATCCGGTCTCACGATCGGCGGCGCCACGGCACCGGACTACAACGATCGGAACCGCTGGAACGTCTGGGACGGGATCGTCCACCTGACGCAGCAGGCGAACTCGCTCGGTGCTGAGGTCCAACTCGCCCGCGACAGCGGGCATAACTTCCGGCGCGCCACGGACGGGCAACCGTTCGGGGACAAGGTCGAGCTCTGTGGTTGGACCGGCGTCGGCCAACAGACCCGCAACAGCGACCCGAACATCGCTTGGGCGGTCTACACGAGCACGATCACGTCACCGCATCCGGTCCTGTTGACGTTGACCGCGCCTGTCGGCCTCTACATAACCGAATGGGACAACGACGGACGGTTGCAACTGGATGGCGGTTCCGTCTCCGATGAATGGTGGGTCCCAGGCCACGGTGCGACGCCACCCCAATCCCCCGTCGTCATCACGAAGGATGGCGTCGCGGCCACGTACAAACGGGTCGTCCGCCTGCACGTGGGCCCGCCCCCGGGTACGACGTACCAAGGCCGGCCGGCGCTCCTCTCGGACTGCACCATCGACGGAGAACCGGTCGTCGCGGCAGGTCAGTTGATCGAGCTCGTCACCATGGGGCTGTTCGTGGACGCGTGGCCTCTTCCCGCCAATACGCCAGCGCTCGAGGCGATCCCGAGACCGGAGCCGGATAAGGGCGACGGCTTCGCCGCGGCGCCGACGGCGCTGGAAGCGGCCCGAGCCGAGAACCCGTACCACCGTTGACACGCCCGCCGGTCGATCTCCGCCGAGTGCAGGCGTGGGTGATGCCCGGCTTGCACTCCGCGTATCAAGAGCTGCGGTTCTACAACCTCGAGAGCGTCGAGGATCCGAGATCCCTGCTTCGTTCGTTGCCCGTGACGTCTTCGCGTGACGCACCGAAACAGGTGCTGCACACGGCGTTGGCCATTTCGTTCCGACTGTGTGTTCGGCTGGGACTGGATGAATCGATCGCGTTCGCCGATCGAGCGTTCAGAGTCGGCATGCCACCGCGGGCGGGCAAGCTTCACGACCCCCCTGCCTCGCAGTGGTTCGTCGGAGGGCCGAAGCAGCCGATCGATGCGTTCGTCACCTTCGCGACCGAGACCTCACCCGACGACGTGGCCGAGCGCGCGAAAGCCTTCGATGCCCAGGTGGCCAACGCTGGCGGAAGCGTGCTCGCACTCAGCGCCGCTCGCCTCGACGACGCCCACCGTGAGCACTTCGGATTTCCCGACGGCATATCGCAGCCGGCCTGGGCCGGGGTCGACGAGGCCGGTGTTGCGCTCACGCCCGGAACGACGCCCGACGCAACCTTCGATCCCGTGGGGCAGCCGCTGATCGAGCCCGGCGAGTTCGTCTTCGGTACCACGGGTCAGCCTCAGACGGGGTCAAAGCCGGCCGTCGCCAGCGCGGGCGCCGGCCCGGGCGCTCGTACCGCTGACTGGTCGAGCATGACCGTGGTCCGCATCCTCCAGCAGGATGTCGCTCGCTTCCGCACGTTCTGCGACGAAACCGCCGCCGCCCACGGAGTGGACCCGCGGTGGCTGGCGGCGCAGATCGTCGGTCGATGGCGGAGCGGTGCCCCCGTGGAGCGGTACCCCGACTCCGATCCCGGTGACTCCCACGCGACCAACGATTTCGACTACCACGACGACACCGCTGGCGAGCACACTTCGAACGGTGCCCACATACGGAAGGTCAATCCCCGGCATAGCATCGAGGACGACCTCGTGCCGCGGCGACGCATCCTTCGCCGGGGGGTGCCGTACGGGAGCGTGCTTCCACCCGGCACTGCCGACGATGGCGAGCGACGCGGTCTCGTGTTCGTCAATCACCAGACCGACATCGCCGAGCATTTCGAGTTCGTGTTCCACGACTGGGCGCGCTCTGCTACCGCGCCGACGGCAAACTCCGGTCGCGACCTGCTTATCGGTCCCGATCCGGACCGCCAGCTCGCCGTGACGCACGCCGACAAGGGGACGTTCGTTGTCACCGCGTCGGACCCGTTTGTCACCTGCCAAGGCGGGGCGTACCTCTGGACGCCACCGGTTGGTGACGACGGCGCGCCGATCCTCTGACTCCGTCAGTGCCCTTGGAGCTGCGGAGGCAGGTCCGTGCTCGGTCGGATGCCGTTGAACGAGTTGGCCGGGCCAATGGCGGCACCCCAACCCATGCCGTAATCGGCGAACGCTTCCCACGCCCCGACCAACTCACGATCGTGCTCCTCGTCCGTCGCACGGTCGATGGCCTGACGATCGGCGAGCGCTTCGAGGATCATGTCGCGCGCGAGCAGGTACGTCGGTGACGCGGGGAGCTTCTTCATGCCGTCGATCACCATTTGGAGGGCGAGCGGCGTACCGATCCGTTGGTTGAGACGCAGCAGCGCGGCGCACCAGAGCTCGCCGTTGCTGTGTGGCTCCCGCCCCTTGAGGCTCGCGAACGACCCGGGATAGTCGCGGTACCGATGCGTGCGGATTCCCTTCGTGCTGTCCGTCGTCAACCAGGCTCCGACCACATCCGTCGCGGTGAGCGTGCAGGCGACGTAGTCGCTCCAACCCTCACCCATGCTCTTCGATTGCACCGCGTCGAGCGCCGTGTCGTCGGACAGGCCGCCGACGAGTCGGTTCGACATCCCGTGCGTGTATTCGTGGAAGATGACCGACGCGTCGAGCGCGGAATGTCGGGTGGTCTTGCCGTAGCGACCCATCGTCATCGTCGGACTCACGCCGTCGATCGGCGTGCTCATCACGGCGACCTGGTTCAACACAGCGGGTATCGCCCGGGCCAGTACACGGTCGTTGGCTCCGGTGAAGCCTGACTCGTTGACCATCTGGAAGTTGCCCTCGGCCTCGCGAAAACCAAAGCCATATAGAACGTCGTGCATGTAGTTGCACAAGAAGAACGCGTTGATGACGAGTTGGTCGTCGTGGTCAGCGTTCGCCGCCGCGAACAGGAGTCCTCGCGGGCCCTGCTGCCCTTGGACGAGTTGTGCGTCCACCCCGAACCCACAGGTGACCGAGTTGCCCTCCGTGTGGTTGGTCGCCACCCAGTCACCGATCGCGAACTGGGGGCTCGCGGGAGGCACGGTCGGCGGGGCCACGGGATACGCGGCGACGTCGAGCGGGAGTTGCATCCCGGTGATGGCCGCATCAGGACTGGGGAAGAACACGTCCGCGGTGGCGGCGACTGACGAGTTCAGCTGGTGGACATACAGCCGCCGTCCGTCGCGGGCGTCGACAAGAACCCGCCACTGCTCGAAGGAAGGGAGTACGACGATGACCTCCCACGCGAGCCGGAGGCCGTTGGGAAGCGGGAACCAACGAAGCTGAGTCGCAATCGGTTGCTCGACGCCGAGCGCGTCGACTAGCGCGCGCCGCTCGGGTGTGTCTTTATCTTCGGAGGCGACCGTCAACTCGAGGTCTCGCGGGTCGAGATCGACGTCGGTCGAGACGATCGGTTCGCCCAGAGGATCGCGAAGCGCGCGGTCGTCGTCGTCGGGGTGAGCCACATACTCAGTCGCGATGCGGATCGCATCGAAGCGCTCGAGTTCGGGCTCTGCGTTCGGCACCTCGGCGACTGGCTCAGTTGTGCCCACTGTGGCCCGAAGGACACCGTCTCGATCGAAGCGGACGGTGCGCGACGCCTGGAACACGACGATGCCAGCGACCTCCTGGCGCGCGTGCACGACGGCAGCCCCGCTGCTCGTGCGGACCGGAGTGGGATCCATGCGATAGCCGCTGAGTTCTTCCGGTGCCGCGAACCCGAACAGTGGACCGAGGTTGTCGAG
>JALYLU010000432.1:0-2729 GCA_030774075.1 Actinomycetota bacterium
CGTGGCCCCGGTGACGTTGGACGGGCCGGCGTTGGAGAACACGATCGTGTAGGTGGTCGAGCCACCCGGGGTGTAGGTGGCGGTGCCGTCGGTCTTGGTCACCGACAGGTTGGCGCTGGAGGCCTGGGTGTCGGTGTCGGTAGCGGTGTTGTTGGCGGTGTTGATCTCGGTCACCCCTGCCGGGGCCGTGATCGTCGCGGTGTTTGACAGGTTGCCGGTGGCCGAGGCCGAGATCGAGGCGGTGACCGTGTAGGTCGCGGTGCCTCCCACGGGCAGGTTGATCGTGCCCGAGATGTTGCCCGTGCCGCTGGCGGCCGTGCAGGTCGCCCCGCCGGCCGCCACACAGGTCCAGGGCGAGCTGGTGATCGCGGCCGGGAACGAGTCGGCGATCGTGGCCCCGGTGACGTTGGACGGGCCGGCGTTGGAGAACACGATCGTGTAGGTGGTCGAGCCACCCGGGGTGTAGGTGGCGGTGCCGTCGGTCTTGGTCACCACGAGATCGGCTTGCTGCCGGGCGATGAACTTGTTTCCGACGCTGCTCGCGCCAGGGACGTTGTTCAGCACGACCTTCAGTTGGTCGTTGGTGATCTTCGTCGTCGTCGCGTTTGTATCCGTTCCCGGGACTGCATTCGTCGAGACATAACCGCCGGCGGGGTTGGTGCGAATGGCGAAGTACGTGTTGTTGATTCCAAGAGAGCCAAACGACCAAGCGCCAGTATTCGCGTCCGTGATTGTTTGTGTGGAGCCGACCTGCACGTCGGTGCCGGAGTCGTATACACCGTTGCTGTTGCTGTCGCGGTAGAGCGACACCGTCGCGCCGACGAGACCTTCACCGTTATCGATGGATCCATTGCTGTTCGCGTCGTTGAACACAGTTCCCGAAATGGTGCCCGGCGTTGTTACCGTGGCCGTCGTCGAGGCGCTCGCCGTCTTGTTCGAGTTCCCAGAGCAGCCCTGTCCATTGTTGAACTCATCAACGGTGATAGTCCAGGTTCCCGGTGTGAAGCCAGAGGGGAGGGTTGCCGAGTCAGTGAAGGTGACATTCCCTCCCGAGCCACCTGAGGCGACGCACGTATGGATGATCGATGACCCAGAGGGGGAAGCGTAAGTGATGTTGTAGAACTTTGCGGAGTTCGCCCCGGTAATCGTCGCCGTAATCGTCGTGGTCGTCGCGTCATATGTGGCCGTTACGGCGAGATTTGCTGCCGCAACATACGGGCCAACGAGCGGGCCGCCGCCGGGGGCACCGGCGGGAGTTACGCCATCGAGGGAGGTATCCGAGAGAGCACGGGCAAGGTTCAGGCGGCCGTTCCCCGTTTGCTCCCCTGTCCCCGCTGGGTCGGCGTTCCGACCCAGGCGTCCGATGATCACGGCATTCGATACGGAGGGGTCGTTGCCCTTCAACAGTGCCGCTGCTCCCGCTACATTCGCGGCTGCCGCCGAGGTGCCGGTGATCGACGTCACTCCCCCGCCCACTGCATCGGCGAGCACACTCACGCCGGGCGCTGCGATGAAAGCGTCGGCGCCGTCGTTGCTCGAGGACCACAGGTTGTCGCTCTGGTCGGTGGCGGAAACGCCGACGACTTTCGCGTCGCCTGCCGGGTAGGTCGGCGTCGAGACGCCGTCGTTTCCGGTGGCGGCAACCACGACCGCACCGTTCGACCACGCGTAGTCGACCGCGTCCTGCAGAGCCTGGCTGAAGCCCGGGTTGCTGAACGACATCAAGATGACGTTCGCGCCATGGTCGGCTGCGTAGACGACACCTGCGATGATGTCGGAGTCCTGGCCTGTGCCATTGGGATCGAGCACCTGCACCGGCATCACGTTGGCGTTCGTGTAGTCGACGCCGGCGATTCCGCTGCTGTTATCCGCGGTTGCGGCGGCGATCGACGCCATCCATGTGCCGTGGCCGTTCGGGTCGGTGGTGGGATCGGTACCGAATGCGGAGAAGCCGGGGACAAGATGCCCGGAGAGATCCGCGATACTCCCGTCGACCCCGGTGTCGAGAACCGCGATGGTGGACGAGCTCGGGTTCAGCGTGCCGTAGACCTGATCCCAGCCGATCTTCGGCAGCGACCATTGGTCGGGATATGACGGGTCGTTCGGCGTCGCTCCCGCGTCACGCGTGCGGTCGCGGTCGACCGACTGAACGCTCGGGTCGGCGGCGAAGTCGGCGAGCGTTGTGCCGACCGTTGCCGACAGCACGTCGACGACGTGCATCCGCAGCGCGGGGATCGACGACGTCTCGACGCCGCCGTGGGACGCGATGACCGCTGCCTGCTGAACGGCAGTGAGGCCGGGAACGAGCCGGACGATCAGGCTCGTGGTGGGACCTGTCGGAGTTGGGGTGGCGGAGCCGGTGGGGCCTGAGGGTGTGGCGGTCGGAGTGCCGGTGGGGCTTGTCGGGGTGGGGGTTGCGGTGCTGCCGGTGGGACCTGGCGGAGTCGGCGTGGGGGTCGCTGTACTTCCTGTCGGACCACTCGGTGACGGACTAGTACTGCCTGTGGGTCCTGGAGGCGACGGGCTTCCCGTGCTTCCCGTCGAGCCTGTGGGGTTCATCTGAGCCAGTGCCGCTGTCGTCAATCCGAACGACGACAGGATCATCGTGAGCGAGAGTGTGAGCGCGAATACTTGAAGCAGTCGTTGCCACAGTGAGTGGCGTTGGTGTTTCGAATCCATCCCGAGCCCCTTCTTCGTTCTTCAAGGGAAACTCGGGCGAAGTCCCCCAC
>JALYLU010000432.1:2739-4679 GCA_030774075.1 Actinomycetota bacterium
GCTACCAGCGGGTTTCACCGCTGTGAACCCCCCCAAGGCCCATTTCTTCCGTCGGGGACTGTAGTCCTTTCGTCCTAGTCAGGATCTAACCATTCGTGATTCAAGAATCCGGCCCGGAAGGGTCGATACCTCCCCCGAGCGAGGGGGATCATGCTCACGTTCCGATCGCGTATTGCCGTCGTGCTCCTGATCGTCTCGATGATCGGTGTCAACGCGATCGCCAGTGCGCGGGGGTGCGGGCACACGTCGTGCGACACCACCCCTCCTTCGGACACGATCTCCTCCCCCCAGAACGCCGAAACGGTCGTGGGGACCGTGACCGTGTCGGGAACCGCCTCGGACAACGATCAGGTGGCTCGGGTATCGGTCCAGGTCGACGGAGGGCGCTTCCAGCGGGCCAACGGGACGACGAGTTGGAGCATCCAGCTCGACACCACCTCCTACCCGGACGGCGCGCACCGGATCAGATCCAAGGCCACGGATGCAACGGGGAACGCCGCGACCGCGGCCGTCGATGTGGTCGTGAACAACTCGGGCACCCCGGCGCCGGTCCCCGGCCCCTGGCTGTCGCCGAGCCCATCCCCATCGCCGTCGCCTAGCCCAAGTCCGTCACCAAGCCCCCCGCCGAGCCCGTCGCCTTCGCCCTCGACCCCACCCAGTTCCGGACAGCAGATGGTGACGCCGGAGGGAGCGGAGATCGACGTGGCGGACGATGTCACGGGATGGACGCCACAGCAGGTCTACGACATCCTCAGACCGAACGCCTACCAGCTCGGGCTGATCGGTCCGCATCTGACCGTGAAGGTGCAGACCCTGTACCCGTCTTCGACCGCGACGTCGGCCGGGATGAGCGGAGCCAACTACACAACCTTCGGCGCGATCATCTACTTGGACGCACGGCCGGACCGGACCTTCACCGACCGTCCGGACTACACGATCGCGCACGAGTACGGACATGCGTGGACGATGTATCACCTCTACATCACGCAACAGGGCGACTGGACGCCGTGGCTGTTGGCCCGACACCAACGCGCTGACGTCGCTGGTCCGCCTGCCCTCCGCGGAGAAGACCGCGAACTCCCCGACCACGTCGCCCCGTCCCAGGACGTTGATGATCAGGTTCCTGCCAGCCGACGTGCCGGTACGGACCGCGAAGAGCCCGTCCACGATCAGATGAAGGGTGTCTCCCGGATCCGCCTCGTCGAAGACGATCTCCCCCTTCGCGAAGGTGCGCTCCTCCCGCGAACGGCGCCGGATCGCACGTCCTCGAGCAGGTACTCGAACAGTCGGTTCTCGCTCGTCGGAGTTCTCCTTCGCCGATAGTCTGACCCACTTGAATCGCTCCGCAACGACGGAAACCGACGGACTTCCTGCCCCGCGCCGGTGGCGAACGGGTCCGGGGAAATGGTTGGGCCGTCGCTGGATACACTGCCCGGATCATGGAGCTCGAGGACCTTCGGCAGCGCATGCGCTCGACGTACTTCGAGCGAGACGTTGCCCGTGGCGCCGACGCGACGTTCCGCTGGTTGACCGAGGAGGTCGGCGAGCTCGCGCGTGCCATGCGCACCGGCGACGACGCGAACCTCGTGCTCGAGTTCGGGGATGTGCTCGCCTGGCTCGCGTCGCTCGCGAACCTCGTCGGCGTTGATCTCAAGAACGCTGCCACCCGGTACGCGAACGGCTGCCCGAAGTGCGGGGGCGACCCCTGCAGATGCCCGCTGTGATGGCGGCCGACATCCGGATCCCCGGCGACGAGCATCGCGAGGAGATCGCGCGCTGCCTCTCGCGATCGTTGAACTTCCCGATGGAGCGCGCGCTCGCCCGGGCGCCGCGTCTGCCGATCGAGGACTTCCGCTGCGCGTTCGAGGACGGGCGCGTCGTCGCGACGGCGGCAGAGCATCACTTCGTTCAGTGGTTCCGCGGGCGGCCCGTGCCGATGT
>JALYLU010000433.1 GCA_030774075.1 Actinomycetota bacterium
GGCAGTACTGGGTGGAACCAGGAAAGCGACTGCGTCACACGGAGGCTGTCGAGACGGGAATCGAGTTTGCGCCGAACCGCGAGGGTCGGGTCGCGACAGGGGCGTCGAGCCATTGTTCTCACGGCGTCGGCGGCGATGGTCTCCGGGAGTATCTCGACTGGAGACCCCACGAATACTTCACCTGCCATCTCTCGAGAGTCGAGGCCGAGGGTGTCGAGCACACGTTCGTCGAAGGCCTGGAAACGTGCGAGTTCATCGACCTCGGGGACGGCCGCACCGAGCACCGGTGGCTGCTCCGCGCGGACGACCGTACTCCCGAAGGGCTCCGTGCCTTCGAAGAATCCAATGCATTTCTGAAAGAGATCTCGACCCACCGCACATGGGGCGATCAGATGCGCCGCCCCATCGCCGTAGACGCAGTCATGTACGGACTCGACCGTCCCGCGTGCTGACCTCTTCGCGGTGGTCACCGGCAGCGACCTGGTACGGCGCGCTCGTTGCTCACCAAGCGCGAGGCGCGTAGGGAGCGGCTGGACACGTCGACCCCGGCACGCGAACAGCCAGACCGTCCCCGAACGCGCGTCCCCGAACACCGGTGCTCGGGTATCCCGGAACGCCGGGAGTGGGGTCGTTATCCGACCAGCGACGGGGCCGTGCTTACAGTCGCCAACCGGCGCCGAGTCACCGATCTGCGTTCTCGACGTCAGGGCAGCGGAATCAGCTCCGAGCGGACCTCGAGCCGCTGCTCGTTCGACGCTCCGCACACACACACCGAGTCGCATCGCGGATCGGCGAGGTTCCGTGTCGCGTTTCCGAGGTTGCGCGCGCTTATCCCCTTCGTGACGATCAGACCGACCGAACGAGCACCGCCCATACAGCAACCGTGGTCCGGAGCGCCGCGAGCTTGGATCGCCTGGCGGCTCACCACGGACCACGACGAACGTGAGCGAACAAGCGCGGCGCTCACGTGGCCGTAACCTGGCCGTCAACGTGGCCAGGTACGCGCGAAACTGCCTGGTCAGCCCTCGAGCCCTCGTAGCTCAGGGGATAGAGCATCGGTTTCCTAACTCTTCCCCGCACTGTTCGCAGAGACACGCAGACGTCCGTTGCCGCCACCAGCATGGGTGAACGTGTTCGCTGACGCTCGCAATTGAGCGCCATCGCACAAGAGTTAGGCCGTAAGTTTGGCCGTAACTCGCCGTCAGCGAAACCGATCATCAGCGATCTGCAGACACACGCACTACCGCCGCTGAGCCGTCGTGTGTTCGACGACATCAAGCCCGAGGGCTTCAGTGCCACCACGCTGGTCGGCGGCGCGGGCGACCCGACAACGATGGGTTGGGACCGTGCGCCCCGAACTTCTCGACCGGACCCTCATCTGGAACCAGCGACAGCTCGAACGACTCCTGCACGAATATGTCGAGCATTACAACGCGCACCGGCCGCATCGCAGCCTCGGTCAACGCGCACCGAACGATGCCGAAGTTGTCGAGTATCGGCCCGGCCGACCGATCCGACAACCCCCCACCTGCAACGGACTCATCAACCAGTACCGCCAGCAGCCTGAACTCCCGACAACGGCCAACCCCACACCGGCGACATCAACTTCGACGCGCCCGCTCCCCCACCACACAAGCGACGTCAACGCCGCAGACGATCACCGAACAGCAGAACGCGTTTCCGGCACCCACACCACGAAACCACGAGCACAAACTTCACGCGTGAACGCTAGACCGCCCCGCATCACCGCTCGCGCCAGATCTGCCGATAGGCATTCGGCGCGCGCTCGTTCGCGGTCACGCGAGCGACCCAAACGAGGTCCCGCATGCCGTTAGGACCAACCGTCGTCAGGTACGTAGGGGCGGTGCAGTGTCTCGGGCGAAACGAACAGCATCTTGCAAGGCGCAAGAACGACCTGTCGGTGCCACGTGCCTTTGGGCACTATGCACGCGCCGCCAGCACGGAGTTCGATCCGTTGTTCTTCTTCGCGATCGGGGTCGTCACGGAGGATCACGTCGATCGCGCCCGCCACGAGGTACAAGAACTCGTCGCCGGTCGGATGCATCTCCCATTCATCGCGGTCTCCGTCAGTGTCAACGACCACATGGCCGACGCGTCGGCCATCGAACTCGACGCCGAGGAACTCGGTCTTCGGTATCGCCCGCTGGGTCATGGATCGCTCCGATACCTGAATCCCGCCTCATGCGGGACCCGATGTTGAGGTTACGACGACGGACCAGTCGGCAATCCATAACTGCCTGTTCTGAAGTGCTTCCGTCGAGCACGAACGGGCGGAGCGCATGAATCGCAACTGTGGATCGCCCACTCTAAGGGTGTGAAGGAGTACAGGATGCGTAGCCTGCTACCCGCACCTCAACTCGTTCACCCACTCCGACCAGGTACGGCGGAGGAGGCATACCGGCGCACAGGAGGAAGACAGCGCTACAACGCGGTCCGTCAACTCCACGCCGAGCAAAGACGCAGCGAGCTTGCCTCGCTCGCTAAGGCGGGCGGGCTTGAAGGTTTTCGAGTGAGTCGTTCACAGTGGGCCCGCTCTTCGACGAGTTGCGGGTCGCTATCCCGGTACAACTCGACGGCGAGCATCTTCGACTTCTGGTCCTCTATTCGAATTACCGCCGTTCCGGGCGGTCGCGAGGAGGTCCGGTGCGCACGCGGGCGAGCGCCGCGTCCGGTTCGCCTCGCCACCAGCCGAGCTTCTCGATCCACCAGGTGAGCCCAGCATCTCCATACGCCGCGGCAAGTTGATCGAGTTGGTCGGGGTCGCTGCTCTCTCCCTCCATCACGACATCGAACGGGGCGCGATGAGATCGATGGCTCCTCACGTACTCGACCACTTCGCTGAGTTCGCCGACGCTCATATAGGACCCGTGTGGGTGTGAAGCATGAGTCGGCATGACACCATCGAATCGGGCGGCCCGGCGAAAGGGCGCCTTGTTGGGCCAGCGACCGGCAATCCAGATCGGTGGATGGGGTCGCTGCGCTGGTTTTGGAAGCAGCTCGACTGCGTCCACGGTAAAGAACTCTCCGCGGTGTTGGACGAGCCCTGGTGACCACAGCGCCTGTAATAGGGAGAGAGCCTCATCGAGCCGTCGACCTCGCGCCACGTCGCCGCTGTCTTCTCCGAATCGGGCGTATTCCTCGGGCATGGACCCAAGTCCGGCGCCGAACACGGTCCGGCCACCTGACAGCAGATCAATCGTCGCAACCTGTTGTGCCAGCAATGCCGGGCGGCGGCGGGGAACCGCCGTTACGAGCACGCCGACTCGGATGTGGTTCGTTACGGTCGCCGCCGCAGCAATGACGCTCCACGGCTCGACAGCGCCGGGTCGCGGGAGCGAGTAAAGAAGGTGATCCCAGACGAAGAAGCCGTCCCAACCAGCGGCCTCAGCCTCCCGCGCGAGGTCTATAAGCAGGACGGGATCAGCGAAGTCGGCAACATTTGGGACGCCTACCCCGAAGTTCACGACCACATCCAACCAGCTTCCTTCGCCTCGTCAGCCGTGTTCGGTCCGGGCGCGCACAGGTGGCGTGCGCGACGAACCTTGAGGTGCGGGGCAGGCGGTGCGAAGTCAGTCGACGATTCCAAGTGGCACGCGGCATCGTCTGCTTCAAACCCGTCCACGCTGGACACTTGGCCCGACACGACCTCTAATCCCCGACTCCTACCGACCCTGACCCGGCGTATAGGAGACGGTGCGCGACGCGTCACTAGGGTTGCGATATGGCTGGGTTGCCCGGGCCGGCGCTGCACGCGTTGCCGCTTCTCGGGTGGAGGGGCTTGGGTCGGCCTCATGAACTCGCGGTCGATCTCCGTCGGAGGTACGGAGATGTCGTTCGATTTGGTCGTGGCCCATTCACGTACGTGTACGTGTTCGGCCAACAGGCGAACGAGGAGATCCTGGGCGAAGGTCACGACAGGTTCACGTGGCGGGAGGTGTTGCGCGCGCTCGAGCCGGTCGACGGCCCGACTGCGCTGGTGCTCACCGATGGTGAGGATCACAAGCGCAGGCGCCGCCTCGTGCAGCCGGCGTTCGCGACGCGACGGATCGATGCTGCGGTCCCGGTGATCGTGGACGAGGTCGATGGTGTCATCAACCGTCTGGAGGTTGGCAGCACGGTCGACCTATACGCGCTGTATCGCGCCGCGGTGAGAAGGATCGTCGTGCGCGTGCTCTTCGGCAGCGCGCTGGCCAACCACGCCGATCGGCTCGGGGAAGTCCTCGAGCCGGCGATCCGGTTCGTGGACCGTCCACTCCAGCTTCAGTTCAAGGGAGCTCCTGGCTCGCGCGCTGCACGGCGAGCGCGCCGCGAAGCCGACGCGATCGTCGACGCCGAGATCGCACGTCGACGCAAAGGTGGCGACTTCGGCGAGGACGTCCTCGCCATGCTCCTGGACACCGATCTCGATGACGCTGAGCTTCGCGACCAGGTCGTTTCACTGATCGCCGCCGGATACGACACGACATCGGCGGCTGTCGGATGGGCCGTCCTGGAACTTCTCCGGCACCCTCGCGAAATGGAGGCTGCGGAAAATGAGATCGCGGCACGGCTGGGACCCAACGACCGGGCGCCGAACGCGGATGACCTCCGAGCGATGCCCTATGTCTCCGCGGTCGTGAACGAGACGCTGCGACTGTGGCCGCCAGCACCTCTGTCC
>JALYLU010000434.1 GCA_030774075.1 Actinomycetota bacterium
GCTGCTGCTCGGCAGCGGCAAGCACGTGTTCGCCGACGGGACCGTGCCCACCGCGCTGCGCCTGACCGAATCGGTCACCTACCCCAACGGCACGCTCCAGCTCGCCTATGAGACCGCCGGAGCACCGACCTACGGCAACCTCGCCATCGAAGAGCAGGACCCACAACGCCCCGCCGGAGATGACTAAGCGAGCGAAGCCGACGCGGCGGCGCGGCCGCGGAAGATCCGATCGGGGGCCCGGAAAACCGCGCCAGAACTGCCTGATCGGTGCCAGGCGAGCAGCGCGCGATCGGGCAATCTGCGCTAGCTCGCGATCGCAAGCGCGAAAGAAGAACGGCGCTACCGGTGCTCGGGGCCGGGATTGACGGGGGACGCGCGCAGCGAGACAAACTGGCACCGCGATGAACGGTCCGGAAACCAGATACATCAGCGTCGGTGACGCCGATGTCGCGTATCAGGTCCTCGGCGAGGGACCCCTTGATCTTCTGTATTTCTACGGCATGGGAAGTCACATCGAGTTCGCTTGGGAATCACCGGCGTACGCGGAGTTCTTCATGCGTCTGGCGTCCTTCAGCAGGCTCATCATGTTCGATCGCCGCGGCACGGGATCTTCAGATGGCATCTCTCGCAGTGCCATTCCGACCTGGGAGGAATGGACCGAGGACATCGTGGCGGTGCTCGACGCCGCCGGATCGAGGCGCGCGGCCATTCTCGCCGCGACCGACTCGGGACCGATCGCAATTCTGCTCGCGGCGATGCACCCCGAGCTGGTCAGCGCCCTCGTCCTGTTCAACACCACCGCTCGGTACCTCGAAGCGGATGATTACCCGATCGGCGCGCCGCCCGAGGCGGTCGACGCGACGGTGCAGCTCATCGCGACGGGGTGGGGGACCAACGAATTGACTCGTCTCGCGAACCCGAGCATGGCCGACGACGCGGAGTGGATACGGTTCACGTCGAAAGCGATCCGTTCGTCGGCGACGCCTCGCACTGCCGCGGCACAGTTCAACTACATCTTGCGAAATGACGTTCGCCAGGCACTGCCTCTGATCCAGGCTCCGACCTTGGTGCTTCACGCCAAGGAGAGCGCGCTCGTCCCGATCGCACACGGGCGCTACCTCGCTGAACATATCGACGGCGCGACGTTTGTCGAGCTTCCTGGCGGAGACAGCACCACGACCCCCGAGCTGTACGTAATCGCAGATGAGGTCGCCGAGTTCTTGACCGGTGAGCGACCCGTCGTCGAGGTCGAGCGCATCCTCACAACCGTGGTCTTCACCGACATCGTCGGATCCACGGCACGTGCCGCGTCGCTGGGTGATCAGCGGTGGCGTTCTCTGCTTGACGCGCACGACCGCACGGTACGGGACGAACTCCGGCGATTCCGAGGCAGGGTGATCAACACGACCGGAGACGGTTTCGTGGCATCTTTCGACGGCCCCGCGCGAGCCATACGCTGCTCGCAGGCGATCTCTCAAGCCGCCGGGAAGCTCGGCATCGAGCTGCGAATCGGGCTGCATACGGGTGAGTGCGAAGTTCGTGGAGAGGACCTCGGAGGGCTCGCGGTCCACATCGCCGCCCGTGTGGGAGCCTTGGCGAGTCCCGGAGAGATCGTTGTCTCCGGGACTCTCAAAGACCTCGTCGTGGGATCGGGTATCGAGTTCGTCGATCGTGGCGACCACGAACTCAAGGGCGTGCCAGGGTCCTGGAAGCTGTTCGCCGTCGTGGGCTGACAGATGACCCGGGAAGCGCGGTGACCAGCGCTCGCGGCGGTGAGCATCAACCTCCGTTGTCGGCCTCGACCGCGCGCCAGATCTGCCGATCGGTACTTCGCCGAGGGACGCGATCGGGCATGATGCGCTGGTGCTGCGCGCACTATTCGCCGTCGCGCTGTTGTCGGTCGCAGCCTCGTCCTGCGGCAGCGATGGGCCTACCTCACTTCCGTGCCAGGTGAACCTCGCGCACACAGTTGCGGACCGAGAGCTCAGGCTCGCGGCGAACCAAACGGTATCCGCGAGGTTGGGGCCTTACACGGTGAGGTTCTTGATCATCGGTACGCCAATCGACGGGCGAGGCACAATCCGGATTGACTGGACCGGGCCAGACCTCACCTCGGGCACGGTCGCAGGTCGTTTCGACGCGAGGCACGTCGGCTCGATCGCGGGGCAGATGAAGGTCCGCGCTGGAACGCTGTACTACTCATGCGGAGCGCTCGGCCGGGCCTAACTCGACGAACGCATATGTGCCTGATCGATCGGTACTCGCCGAGACGCTCCCGAGCGGGCATCATGCGTGCGTGGCGTCACCAGGAGAACGGAACGTTCCGCCGGGACGTCATGTGTTTGCGATGTTTCGTGCCTGCATTGGTCTTGTGTTGTTGGCGGCTGCGTGTGGCAGTAGCCCGGCGTCTCGGGCGTCGATACACCCCAGGGCAACCGGCGTTCCGGGTTCATCGTCCGACCATGTGGCACCTCGAACCATTCCCGTCCTTGTTTCGCCGCCGTCGTCGGGAGACACCGAGCCAGCAGAGCCGGTGTACGGCAGCACACACGCGGACGCCAGTTCGAGCGCTGATGTCGCGGCGGCGGCGACCGACCGGCACAATCCCGACTTCAACGGTTTCCTCAGGGCGCTCGATCCGCAACACGTATGGCTAAAAACCATCCCCGCCGAGCCGGGTCGAACCGAAGAGTTTACGGAGGTCTACTTCGATCTGCGTTCGGCCCCGTACTCGGGACCATTGGTTCTTTTCAGTGTTCGGGCTGGCGGCGGCGAGCTCAGGGGCACTGTGAAGGGTTTGACGTTGGCGACCGTAAACATCCAAAAAGGAAGCGTGGTCGGTCTTGAAATGGACGACTCTGCGGTCTTCACTCCTGACGATCCGTCTGCAGTGCCGAGTTCCGTGCCCTCGGGTGACTGAACAGAGCCGTGCGAGGCGCGCCGACGCTATGTTCGTTGTCTCCGCTAAGGTTGACGCGTCCATAACTGCCGATCGGGCTCGCGCGAGAGCGTGCGGTCGGGCAATTTGGGCGGCTTCGCGATTACGCGGACGACCGCGCCCTCGGCAGCGACTATTGGCGACCCATCTAGGTCTTGAGCGCGAACAGCGGCCACTCGCCAGGTACGCCTTTGAGGCCCCATTGGCCGCGGGGCTCGAACTCGACGTTCGATCCGACCATGAGCATCGGGACTGCGCCAGAGACGAGGATCTCGCCGCCGTGCGCGTGGTCCATCACTCGCGCCGCGACGTGGGCTGCGATGCCGCCGATATCGTCACCGCGGAGCTCGATCTCGCCGGTATGGATGCCAGCGCGGATGTCGATGGCGAGGGTGCGTAGCGCATCACGGAGCGAGATCGCGCAGCGCAGTGCACGACCCGGTCCATCGAAGGTCGCGAGGGCGCCGTCTCCGGTCATTTTGATCAGTCGTCCCTCGCACTGTTCGACGATGCCGCGGCTGATCGCGTCGTGACTGTCCAACAGCGTCTTCCAGCTTCGATCACCGATGGAGGCGGCGCGTTCGGTCGAACCGACGATGTCGGTGTACAAGACGGTGGCCAGCACCCGGTCCCTGGTCGCTGCGCGCGCTGGCGTTCCGGTGAGGAACGTCTCCATCTCGCGCAATGTTTCCTCGACGCCGGGCTCGACGAATGGAATGGCCTCTTCGCCGGGGATCACCAGCAGGCGCGCGTCGGCGAGGTGATCCGCGAGATAGCGACCTTGCTCCAGCCGCGCCCACGCAAAGTCCGTCCGGTAGATGATCAACGCCGGAGCATGCACGGTCGGCAGGATCGCGCGCACATCCGCTTCAGTGTTCGCGCGCATCATCGGGACGATCTCTCGCGGTGTCGATGCTGCCCGACACATCTTGGCGAACCAACGCCCAAAGGCCGGGTCCTGTGATGCGGTCCGTGACGCGAACTCGGCCAAGGCTTCTGTCCCCCACGTCTCGGTGATGTAGGCGTACGCGTCGGCGAAGAGCTCCTCCGGCAACCCGCCTGGGTAGTCATCTGCGGCCGCGAGCCGCGCGCTCGCGCAGTACAACACCAGTGCCTGCGTGCGCTCCGGCTCGGTCGCCGCGAACCAGATACCGACCGCGCCTGCGTCGGTCGACGCATACACCGCCGCGCGCTGCGACCCGACCGCGTCGAGCACCGCACGCGCGTCGTCAGTCCAGTCCTCCCACACCGGCAGCCCGGCACGTGACACCCGATCCGACGCACCGGATCCTCGCCGGTCGAAGGTGATCACCCGACTGAACGACCCCACCCGCCGTAAGAAATGCGCGTACGGCGGCCACTCCCAACGGCCATCAAGCGTCTCGAACATACCGATGATCCACAGCAGATCCACCGGCCCCTCGCCGAAGACCTGGTATGCGATCCGGTCATCACCGACCCGAGCAAACCGGGTCTCAGGCACATTCACAACGGCAGCGTTTCCGATCTCCCGCTGCCCGTCAATCAAAAGGGCGCCGGGTCAGCCGCTCCCGCCCCCGAACCCGAAGTGGATCTCCGGAACCGGTGCGGCTTACATGTGCGGGTGGCTGCGCCGGGTGATGACGATCTGACGTTTGCGGTCATCGAGTCGCAGAAGCGCTTCTATGACCTGTGGACGCCCGACTATCTCACTGGCGGTCCGTCTGATCGCAAGGGGCGTGACACCGGCCTAGCCC
>JALYLU010000435.1 GCA_030774075.1 Actinomycetota bacterium
ACGACACCGAGCGTCGTCGTCGGGCCGTTGTTCGTGTTCGAGCCGCCCTTCTTGGCGCTGCTCCCACATGCGGACGCGATCACGGCGAGCGCCGCGACGACTGCGATGGCGGTCGTAGCGCGCGACCTGCGACTCCGTACCACGGTTCCCCCCGATTCGAGCCGGAGCTTCCGCCCCGACGTATCAGACCGATGTTGTCAGACCGAGTTGCGAAACTGCTCTGTTGAGTGTGACCGACGTCACATTCGAGGAGTGTAACGGTGGAACCTACGGATGGCTTCGCGCCTTGTCAATCACGCATCCTCGCCCGATTGGCCGTGCCGGGACCGAGGACGCCGTCGACGCGCACGGACTCCAGCTGCACCGTTGCGCCCACGAGCTCCTCCTCCTCGGCGCGTCTGCAGACCTCGACGTCGGTGAGGGTCGCGTAGGTTCGCGCGCCGCCCGGCAGGTCGCACACGAGGAGCGCCCGGGCCGGGCCGGCGCGGTCGTGGACGACGGAATAGGCCGCGACGGTCGCCGCCCCCTCGTGCGTGGCCACTACCGGCGTTTTCGCAGGCGGCGGGACGGTCGAAGGTGGCGCCACCCCACTCGGTTCGCTCGAGTACACGCCGAAGACGTGCTTGGTCATGTGCATGCCGACGCCGCTGACCAGCCCGAGGGCACCGGCGTCGGCACGGAGCCGCTCGACCATCGCGGCGATGGAGTGCGTGAGATATCCGCTGGCCGGACCACCGTGGTACGCCAGACCACCGGTGACGGTCAGCCCGCGAGGATCGGCGGGATCCATCCGCAGGGCGTCGGCGGCGAAATGCAACGAGCTGGGGAAGCAGGAGTACAGGTCGAAGTGGGCGACGTCGTCGACGCCGGCCCCGGCTCGTGCGAACGCCTCGGCGCTCGCGGCTGCCATCGCCGGCGAGCCCCCGAGGTCGGGATGCTCGGCCACGAGCACCGGATCGTTGGCGCCGCACCAGCCACGCAGGTAGACACGCCGATCGGGCGGGATTCCGAGCGCGTCGGCGCGCTGGTGGGTCGCCACGATCAGCGCCGCCGCCATGTCGACGTCCATGACGGCAACCATGTATTTCGTATACGGGTAGCCGACCATTCGATTCTCGGTGCGCGCGTCGACGATGTCCGCCGCGTCGCGGCGCACGCGGAACCACGCGTGGGGATTCGCGGCTGCGACATCGGACATCGGTGCGAGCATCCGACCGATGTCGGCGCGATACGCGTCGAGTCCGACGTCGCGGTGCGCCCGCCGCGCGTTGTCGAACACGGCGAAGGTGAGCCAGGCCTGGAGCACGTCGTGCGCGATCTCGATCGGGTCCGGGGGCGACTCCCACGGATACGGTCGTTTCTCGGCGGGTCGGAACGAGTACGGAAACCGTTCGCCGCGCTTCTTGTACGCCCGCTGCGTCGCGAGCGCTTCGGCACTCGTGATCAACGCGAGGTCGAGCTCGCCTCGGAGCATTCCCTCGGCCGTCGCGTTCACGAGCTGTTGCGTCGTCGTCCCGCCGATCCCCGAGTAGTGACGATGACGGGGCTCGACCCCGAGCCGCGACGAAAGCCGCTCGACCGCGTCGTCGTATTGCCACGTCTGGCAGTACACGATTTGCATGCTGTCGAGCTCTTCGAGCACGGCCGGGCGGTTCGAGTCGACCGCAGCCGCCCGGGCGACCTCTTCCCACATCGCGAGCGGTTCCGGCGCGCCCTGGTCGTCCACCTCGTCGGGATGCCAGGTGCGCGCCGCGACACCCACGACACACGGGGCTCGAGGGTCGATCGGGTTTCGG
Organism: Actinomycetota bacterium; assembly: GCA_030774075.1. Lineage (GTDB taxonomy): Bacteria > Actinomycetota > Acidimicrobiia > IMCC26256 > PALSA-610 > PALSA-610. Next base: position 1,797 of record JALYLU010000435.1, read on the forward strand.
CTCACCGCGCTTGCCACACGGGCGGCCGCTTCTCGGCGAACGCCTTCGGGCCCTCCTTGGCGTCTTCGGTCTGGAAGATCGCACTCGAGAGCTTCGATTCCTTCTCGAACGGCGACCGCAATTCCTTGCCGAGCCGTTCGAGGATCGCGGCCACGGCGTCTGCATCGGCTCCCTCGGCGGCCGCTTGGCGCAACTCCCGAACCGCGGCGCGTAATTGCTTCGTCAGGTCCTCGTCGAAGTACAGACCTTGGAGCGCACTCTGCTTCGTCGCCTGCACGGCAAGCGGCGCGTTCGCGATCATCCGTCGTGCGTACTCACGAGCGGCCTCGAGCAGCTCGTCGCGCGGAACGATCGCGTTCAACAGCCCCATCTCGAACGCGCGCTCGGCGGGAATGAGGTCGGCGCACAGCAGGAACTCCATTGCCTGGGCCCACGGGATCTGGCGCGGCAGCCGCACGGTGGTGCCGCCGCCCGCGAACAACCCGCGCTTCGGCTCCATGACCGCGAACTTGGCCTCCGGGCACGCGACGCGGATGTCACAGCCACCGAGCATCTCCATACCGCCCGCGGTGCAGAATCCGTTGACCGCGGCCACGACCGGCTTGTAGAGCGGCCAGTTGCGCAACACCGCGCGCGTGCCGTCGTCGAGTCGAAAACCGTTCAGCTCGGCGCGGCCCTGCTCGGCAATCTCCTTTTGAAACCTCGTGATCTCCGGCACGTACTTTTTGAGATCGGCGCCCGAGAAGAACGCCTCACCGACGCCGGTGACGATGGCAACCCAGGCCGAATCGTCTGCCGCGAACCGCTCCCACGCCTCCCGTAACGCCTTGAAATGCTCCATGTCGCACGCGTTGCGCGCCTCGGGTCGGTCGATCGTGATCAGGACGACGTGCTCGCGGTCCTGCTGGTAGTGGATCGGCATGCGCTCCCCCTGTCGGTTCGCCGCGTCTTCTCAGGGAAGGCGCTGGTTCTGGGCCTCGGCGAGCGCGGCGGCGGCGAGCGACTGATCGTCCTTGGAGGCGTCCGTCGACAATGCTTCGACTGCGTACACGCCCTTCGAGAACACCACGACGCCGAACGAGGAGTCCGGGCCCTCGCTGTGCAAACCAACGGCTCCGGCGATCAACACCGCAAACCTGCTGATCGTCAGCCCCGCGTTCGCCGCCTCGAGCTCCGAGACGCGATCCGTCACGTACCGCGCCGCACCGGCCGCGGACGCGAACTGGTAGAGGAACACGACGTCGTGCTGCGCCAGGTCGGCGCCCGCCCACGATCTCTGGTACCCGGCGACGAACCCCGCGCCCCTCAGCACCTCCGCCGCGTTCGGCGCAACGGCGTCCTGGATCGCCTTGTCGAGGTTCGTCGCTCCCGTATCGGCGATCTTGTCCGGTTGCAGCGCGAGCCCGCGCGGCACGTTGGTGAGCATCCGGGCGGCAAGCGTCGCGAAACCCTCGGGGATCGTCGACGACGACGAGCTCGTCGTACCTCCGGCCGTCGTCGAGGTCGTCGACGATCCACCCGACGACGCGCTTCCCGACGAGCACGCGGCGCCAACCACCAGAACTACGAGTAGGAACGAGGAGACACGCAGCTCGCGGTTCGACACTGCTTTCCAGCTCCCAACTCGTGCGACGGAGCCCAAGCTTACGGGGTGGCCCGCTCGTCGGGCAGCGCAGTTGAGAAGCCCCTCGGAGAACCTCGGATCGGCCTCCGAGTAGCTTCGACGCGATGAAGGCGCTGGTCACCGGCGGAGCAGGCTTCATCGGCTCCCATATCGTCGATGCACTGCTCGGGAGGGGTGACGAGGTGGTCGTGCTCGACGACCTCGAGACGGGATTTCGGGCGAACGTCGACGTACGGGCGCGGCTGGTCATCGGTTCGGTCGCCGACGAGGACGCAGTACGCGATGCAGTTCGGGGTTGCGACCTGGTGTTCCACCAGGCTGCGCACAAGGCGGTGCTGCGGTCGATCGAGAGCCCACTTGCGACCGACACCGTCAACGTGCACGGGACGCTCACCGTGCTTCACGCGGCAATCGACGCGGGCGTCGGTCGCGTCGTGCACGCCTCGTCGAGCAGCGTCTACGGCGGCGCGGCCCGGCTCCCGACCCCCGAGGACGAGATCACGTTGCCGCGTTCCCCGTACGCGGTGAGCAAGCTCGCGGCCGAACACTATTGCCGTGTCTTCACCGAGCTCCACGGACTGGAGACGGTCGCGCTGCGCTACTTCAACGTCTACGGCCCCCGACAACGCCCGGACGCCACCTACGCGGCCGTCATCCCGTTGTTCGTCGACGCGCTCCTCGCGGGACGGGCTCCGAACGTGCACGGCGACGGACTTCAGTCGCGTGACTTCACGTACATATCCGATGTCGTCGACGCGAACCTGGCCGCGGCCGGCGCCGCCGCAGCCACCTGCTCCGGTCGGGCGTACAACATCGCGGGCGGGGCGAGCTGGACCCTTCTCGACATCCTCGAAACGCTGGGCGGGCTGCTCGGCGTCGAGCCCCGACCGGTGTTCATGGAGACTCGCCCCGGCGACGTGCGCCACAGCCGCGCCGACGCATCGAGAGCTGCGCGCGATCTCGGATTCCAGTGCCGCGTCGACCTGCGGGAAGGTCTTCGCCGGACCGTCGAGTGGTTGCGTTCGATCCCGGCGTCGGTCTGACGGCTCGCCCCCCGCCGACTCAGCTCGGTGCCGCGTCCGCGTGCGGCTCGGTCCCGCCGAGCATCTCCTCGAACCTTGCCGCATAGACGCGCGCGGCGCGGTGCGCCGAGAAGTCGTCGGACCGACGCCGACCTGCGGCTCCCAGCCGTTCGCGAAGCGCGGCGTCGCGGAGCAGCTCGACGACCCACCCCGCCATCGCGGTGACGTCACC
>JALYLU010000436.1 GCA_030774075.1 Actinomycetota bacterium
GACGGATCTCGATCACGGGCATCGGCTCGCACACCCCGGAGAGGGTGATGACGAACAACGAGATCGCGGAGAAGCTCGACACCTCCGACGAATGGATCGTCGAGCGAACCGGCATCCGCGAACGTCGCATCGCGGGCCCGAACGAGAGCACGGCCACGTTGGCGACCGAGGCCGCTACCCAAGCGATCAAGCGCGCAGGCCTGATCCCGGCAGACATCGACCTGATGATCATCGCGACCGTTACGCCCGAGCAGCCGATTCCGCACACCGGCGCGTTCGTCGGCGAGACGCTCGGCCTGCAGTGCGGCTCGTTCGACATGAACGCCGCGTGCGCGGGGTTCGTGTACGAGCTCGTCGTCGGTGCCTCGATGCTCGGAATGGGTTATGAGCACGTCCTTCTCGTCGGCGCGGAGACGTTGAGCCGCATCATCGACCCCGAGGATCGCACTACGACGGTGTTGTTCGGCGACGGAGCGGGCGCGGCGGTGCTCGCGCCCATGCGAGAGACTCCCGGTGTGCTCGCCTGGGATCTCGGTTGCGACGGCTCGGCGGCCGGCCTGCTCGAAGTGCGCGCCGGAGGCAGCCGGCTACCGGCGAGTGCCGTCACAGTCGCGGGTCGCGAGCACTACTTGAAGATGGCCGGCCAGGAGGTGTTCCGGCGAGCCGTGCGCGCCGTCGTCGACTCGGCGACGCTCACGCTCGAGCGCGCGGGAGTGGAGGCTTCGGAGGTCGCGTGGTTCGTGCCGCACCAGGCGAACGCCCGCATCATCGAGGCCGCGGCGAACCGTCTCGGTTTCGAGCCCGAGCGCACGCTCGTCAACATCGACCGCTTCGGGAACACGTCGTCGGCGTCGATCCCGCTCGCCCTCTTCGAGGCGGTCGACGACGGCCGCGTATGCGCCGGCGACCTCGTGCTGTGCTCCGGCTTCGGCGCGGGCATGACCTGGGCCAGCGCGTTGTTGCGATGGGGTGCGCAGTGAGCGCGTGGTCGGCCGACCGCGTCGCCTTCGTCACGGGAGGTTCTCGCGGTATCGGACGCGAGATCGTGCGCGCGCTCGCGCGCGCCGGCCACCCCGTCGGCTTCTGCTACTCCTCCGACTCCGACGGTGCCCGCGAGACGCGCGAGCTCGTCGAACAGGTCGGCGGCAAGGCCGTCGCGGTGTGCGCTGATGTGGCCGACGCCGATGCCGTCGACGCGGCGTTCGGCGAGGTCGAGACTGCGTTCGGCCCCGTCACCATCCTCGTCAACAACGCCGGGATCACCCGCGACGGCCTCGTCGTGCGCATGAGCGACGAGCACTGGCGCGCCGTCGTCGACACGAACCTCACGGGCGCGTTTCACACCATTCGGAGAGCGACGCCCGGCATGATGAAAGCCCGGTACGGCCGGATCGTGAATGTCTCCTCGGCGAGCGCCCTTATCGGCCAGGCGGGTCAGGCGAACTACGCGGCCGCGAAGGCGGGCCTCGTCGGACTCACCCGGAGCGTCGCCCGCGAGCTGGCCCGGCGCAACATCACATGCAACGTCGTCGCGCCCGGCCCTATCGTGACCTCGATGACCGACGACCTGACCGACGACTGGCGCGGGCAGGTCGAGGCCGCCGTGCCGCTCGGCCGCCTCGGCACCGCAGACGAATGTGCGGCCGTCATCGCATTCCTGTGCTCGGAATCCGCCGCGTACGTGACGGGCGCCGTCGTGCCCGTCGACGGCGGCCTGGCCATGGGCCACTGATCGACCCTACGAGGAGGACATTGCAATGGAACGCGCCGAAGCGCTCGTCACGATCAAGGAAGTCGCCGCCGAGGTCTTGAGCGTCGACCCCGACCTGGTTACGGAGACCGCGCGCTTCAAGGAGGATCTCGACGCCGACAGCCTCGACCTCGTCGAGCTCGTGATGGGCCTCGAGGAGCGCTTCGACATCGAGGTACCCGAGGACGACCTGGAGGGTGTCACGACGATCGGCCAAGCGGTCGATCTCGTACTCGCGAAGGTCGACGCGTAGACAATGTCCGACGCGCTGGATCACCGCGGACGGATCCGCGTCGCCGTCACCGGCTTGGGCGTGAAGACGGGCGCGGGCACCGATCTCGATACGTTCTGGTCGACTCTCGTCGCCGGTCGCTCCACCGCGGCGGGCATCACGCGATACGACCCCTCTGATCTGCCGGTCCGGTTCGGGTGTGAGGTACACGACTTCGACGCGGCCCCGTATCTCGGCGCGAAGGAAGCGCGCCGGGTCGATCGCGTCACCCAGCTCGGCTTCGCGGCCGCGGCCGACGCCTTGGCCGACGCGGGCGACCACCGATGCGATCCCGCGCGCAGCGCGGTCATCGTCGGCACCGGTGTCGGCGGTCTCATCACGCTCGAGGAGCAGGTCGGGGTTTACAAAGACAAGGGCGCGGCGAGGGTCAGCCCGTTCCTCGTTCCGATGATGATGGCGAACGCGACCGCAGGCACGATCGCGATGCAATTCGGTTGGAAGGGACCGAACTTCTGTGTCGCAACCGCGTGCGCCGCGAGCGCGAACGCGATCGGCGAAGCCGCGCGTCTCATCCGCGACGACAGCGCCGACATCGTGATGACCGGCGGATCCGAGTCGTGCATGACCCCGACCGCCATCGCCGCGTTCGCGCGCATGACCGCCCTGAGCACACGCAACGACGATCCCGAGCACGCGTCACGGCCGTTCGACGCCGACCGGGACGGCTTCGTGATGGGCGAAGGTGCGGCCGCGCTCGTCCTCGAACGATGGGATAGGGCGGTCAGTCGCGGCGCTCACATCTACGGAGAGATCCGCGGCTACGGGCGCAACGCAGACGCCTATCACATCACCGCACCATCGCCGGGCGGTGAGGGCGCGGCCGCGTGTATGCAGCTGGCACTCGACGATGCCGGCCTCCCCGCCGCCGCGATCGGGCACGTGAACGCGCACGGAACGTCGACACCGCTGAACGATGCGGCCGAGGCCGAAGCGATCCGGAAAGTGTTCGGCGAAGCGCCGCCGCCGGTGACTTCTACCAAGGGGGTCACGGGTCACCTGATCGGTGCTGCCGGCGCGACCGAAGCCATCGCATGTCTGCTTGCACTCGCGCACGGCGCCGCTCCGCCGACCGCGAACTTCGAGCGCATCGGCGACGACATCGCGCTCGACGTCATCGCGGGCGGGGCGCGCGATCTTGCGCCGGCCCCCGCCCTCTCGAACTCCTTCGGCTTCGGCGGTCACAACGCGAGTTTGGTGTTGGCGCCCGCTTCGTGAGGTCCACGCCCCTCCACGCATGGGCCGACGCCGCCGCGTCCGCCGAGATCACCGAGATCGGCGGGCGGCGCGTGGTCGCGTTCCGGGTTGCCGGAGGGAAGCACCACGGGGCGATCGGGGTCAACGGCAGCGCGACGGTCGAGCGGGCGGTGCGACTCGCCGGAGAGCTGCAGGTGCCGCTCGTCGGTGAGCTCGACACGTCAGGCGCCGAACTACGCGACGGCGTCGCCGCGCTCCACGCGTGGGGGCGCCTCGCGCGCGAGCTCGTGCAGGTGTCCGGCGTCGTCCCCACGTTGCTGGCGGTGACCGGCACCTGCGTCTCCGGACCGGCGCTCGCCCTCGGGCTCTTCGACCACGTCGTGATGACCGAGGATGCGTTCGCGTACGTGACCGGGCCCGACTCGGTCGAGGACTTCACCGGGGTGCGCGTCTCGCGCGCGGAGCTGGGCGGGGCGGCCGTGCACGCGCAGCGAACGGGTGTTGCGTCGCTCGTCGTACCCGACGACCTCGCCGCGCGCGAGGCACTCGCGGCGCTGCTCTGGTACCTCCCCGATCATCATCTCGACGATCCGCCGCGTCTCGCGACCAGCGACGCTCGAGAGCGTTCGTGCGATCTCGCCGCGGCCGTGGTTCCACACCGCTCGACCGCGTCCTACGACGTGCGCGTCGTTGTCGAGGACGTGCTCGACGCCGACTCATTCTTGGAGCTGCGACCGCGTTACGCGCCGAATCTCGTCACCGGGTACGGATCGCTCGGTGGTTGCGCGGTCGGCGTCGTTGCGAACCAGCCCATGCAACGCGCGGGAACCCTCGACATCGAAGCGTCGCGCAAGGCGGCCCGGTTCGTGGCGACATGCGATGTGTTCAACCTCCCGATCATCACCTTCGTCGACACCCCGGGCTTCGAACCTGGTCGCGACCTCGAATGGCGGGGCATGATTCGCCACGGCGCCGAGCTCGTCCACGCCTACGCGGCGGCCACGGTCCCGCGCCTGTGCGTCGTGCTGCGCAAGGCGTACGGAGGCGCGTACATCGTGATGGACTCGCGCGGCATCGGCAACGACCTCTGCATCGCGTGGCCCAGCGCGGAGATCGCAGTGATGGGCGCGGCAGGCGCGGTCGCGATCCTGAACAAGGGGCGCACCGATCCCGGCCTGGTGGCGGAGTACCAGGCGGCCTTCGAGAATCCCTACCGTGCGGCCGAACGTGGGCTCGTCGACGCCGTGGTCGATCCGGTGCGCACCCGGCACGTCCTCGTCGACGCGCTCGACGTCCTCGCCCAAAAGCGCGACGCTCGCCCGGTCCGTCGCCATTCGAACACTCCACTTTGATCCGGAGATTCTGAGAACGATGCTGCTCGCCGACAAGCGGATCCTGGTGACAGGTGTGCTCAACGA
>JALYLU010000437.1 GCA_030774075.1 Actinomycetota bacterium
AATGGACGCGGAAATGCAAGTTCCGGCCGGCGCCGCATGGTCCGTTTCGACGCAGCCGAGCCTCGGGTCAGTCGTGCCTTGTGGGCTGTGTGGGTGGTGCGAGGTGGGGTACGGCTCTTTGGGGCAGTGTCAGCTCCGAGAGGAGCTGGAGGTATTGGGTGAGCTCCGCGGCGGGTTTGGGACGGCTGATGATGTATCCCTGGATGGTGTCACAGCCGAGGGTGCGGAGTTGTGTCCAGGTGAGTTCGTCTTCGACGCCTTCGCCGACGGTGGTGAGTCCGAGATTGCGGGCGAGTTCGATGGTGGAGCGCACGATCACGGTGTCTTTGGCGCTGGTTGCCATGTTGCGGACGAAGGCCTGGTCGATTTTGAGCACGTCGAGCGGCATCGTCGAAAGATGCGCGAGCGACGAGTAGCCGGTGCCGAAGTCGTCCAACGCGATGGTGACGCCGATTGCTCTGAGGTCTGCGAGGGTTGCGGTGACGCGCTGGGGGTCGCTCATGATGGTGCGTTCGGTGACCTCGAGCTCGAGGAGTGAGGGGGGGATGCCGTGGTGAGCGAGACGCTCCGCGATGACGTGCGGGAGGTTGCGGTCGTGCAGGGTGCGCATGGAGAGGTTCACGGCTGCGTGCAGCTGCCAGCCGAGCTCGCGCCAGCGTGCGATCTGGAGGAGTGTTGTTTCGATGAGGTCGGTGGTGACTTGTCGGATGACTCCGCTTTGTTCGAGGAGCGCGAGGAACTCGATCGGGCTCAATACGCCGTGGGTCGGGTGCTGCCATCGGACCAGGGTCTCCACGCCGATGATGCGACGGGTGCGGGCGTCGGCTTTCGGCTGGTAGTAGGGCACGAACTCGCCGGAGTCGACCGCGCGGTGCAGGTCGGCGAGCAGCGGCTTGCGGCTCCGGTGTTCCCAGTTCACGGCGGGGTCGTAGATCAGGTATCCGGAATGTGCGGCTTTGGCGCGGTACAGGGCCGCGTCGGCGGCGCGTAGAAGGCTTTCGATGTCTTGGCCGTGTGCGGGAGCGAGCGCGATGCCGATGCTGGCGGCGATGTCGAGGGTGACGTTGGACAGCTCAAATGGGGCTTCGAGTCGAGCGCCGAGGCGTTCGATCGCCGCGGGGATCATCGTTTCGTCGGCGTCGCCGAGCAGCACCGCGAACTCGTCGCCGCCGAGGCGCGCGACGAGGTCGTCGGCGCCGACACCGGCTCGGAGCCGCTGGGCCACGCCTTGTAGAAGTTCGTCGCCGATTGAGTGGCCGAGGCTGTCGTTGATCTCTTTGAATCGGTCGAGGTCAACCAGGCACAGCGCGAACGTGTGCGACGCCGCGGGATCGTCGCCGAGCATTAGAGCCAGCGTGCGATACAGCTGCGCACGGTTGGCCAGCCCGGTCAGCGCGTCGTGGAGCGCCTCGTGCGATGCGCGTGCGAGCGCCGCCGCCGACCGATATACGGCGATCAGCGGCGCAGCGAGCAACACGACCAGTACGAGCGTATTGTTGGCCGCGGCCACGACGAGCGGCGCCATGCTGATCAAGGCCGCGGCCGTGCCCGCCTGGAACGGCAGGTCTTCGCAGAGGAACGCCACGATTCGGCGGCCCCGCAGGCCTTTTGACAGCGCGTGGGCGATTCCCGGCAAGGCATCGTTGACGGCAAAAAACGCGATGCCAGCCACGATGAACACACCGAGATCGGCGAACTGTACGGTACGCGTACCCAAGGCGCCGACGTACAGCCGGTCGAGTACTGCCGCCGATGCCCATAGCGACAGGCTGTATTGCGCGACGTTGAAAGCAGTGCGCGACAGGGGGCGGCGGCGCGTCGCGTCGGAGACGATCGACGCAAGTGTCATCGCGAGGAGTGCCGCAGCCGGTCCGGCCATCAACAACAACGCGAACGCGAACGTGGTCGAGACCGTCAGTTCTTCGTAGTCGTCACCGCGTGGGACACGGATCGGAAAGGCCTCGCCCAAGATGATCAGCGGCGCTAACGCCGCGAACTGGCGGTCGTGCGCCCATAGCTGATCGAGGCCATGCCATACCGAGAAAATGAGCGCGGGTAGTCCGACCGCGCACACAGCGGCGAGGTACAGCGACACCTTCTTCGATGTCCGCGCGTCCATGCCAGATCGAAACGCGTGAAGCCGCCCGGGCCGCGTACGGCCCCGGCGGTTGCGGCGCGAGTCGCCTCAGAAGCGACGCTTCAGGTTGATGGTGTACACGATCAGAACCTCCGACCCGCGCCCGACAGCGCGACCACAGCCACCAAGGACGCGAGCGTCCCCGCCGTCCTCGATAACCGAGCCTTGATCATGACTTCTCCTCGTCAAGTAGTGCTGGGCTCTCCCCACTCCACGGCGGGGGCATCCCAGTTATCGGCCCGCCCGCGCCGTCGTTGAGCCGATTCGACGCGCTGTCAGGTCCGCGACAGCTCAAGGCGGTCGCACGACCCGCCGACGCACAAGCGTGCTCCTCGTGTCGGCGATGGTCCTGGCGATTGCCGCCTTGGCGCTCACCGGCGGGCGAGTCGCGCAGCTGGCCGATGTCCGCGTCCGCTGGGCGCCACTCATGCTCGGGGCTCTCGCCCTGGCCGTGGCCGTCACGACGCTGTTTCCGCAGGGAAGTGCCGGCGCCCACCGCTTGATCAACCTCGCCACCTACGGCATTGCGATCGCCGTCCTGTGGCGCAATCGGACGCTTCCGGGCATACGTGCCGCGCTCGTCGGAACGACGCTGAACGTGACCACGATCACGGCCAACAACGGCGTCATGCCCGCCTGGCGACACGCCCTCGATATCGCCGGGCTCCCAGCCGCGTCACCCGGCTTTCTCAGCTCGACCGCGCTCACCCACCCGCGCCTGCTCATCTTCGGCGACATCTTCGCGGTGCCCAGCTGGGTGCCGTTCGCCAATGTGTTCAGCATCGGTGACGTGCTCATCGTCGCCGGGATCAGCTTCACCATCTTGTGCCTCGGAGATTCGCGGCTCATACCATCTCGGACCCGAGCACGCAGCCGGGCAAGACACGACCGAACTCGCCAGTCGCAAAGACAACAGGCGCCCGCGGACTGACAGGAACGCCTGCCATTGCGGGGCACGGAACCCCCGCCTCCCAGCCGTTAGGCTGGAACGCCCGAAACGCGTGAAACTGCCCGGGCCGTACGCGGTCCGGGCAGTTTCGGCGCGAATCGACTTTAGAAGCGACGCTTCAAGCTGGTGGCTTCCACGGGTCAGAACCTCCGACCCGCGCCCGAGAGCGCGACCATGGCCACCAAGGACGCGAGCGTCCCGGCCATCCTCCACACACGTGCTTTGCTCATGAAACATCTCCTAGGTTCAAGTGCAGCACTGGGACCGCTACACCGGAAGGTTGGAGACGGTGGTTATCGAACCGCACGGCCACTCCCTGTTCCCAGCGCCGAAGCGCGATGAATAAGAACAGGACGTCGGGTTCGCCACTAGCTCCCTGCCGCCCAGGCGACCATCTACGGGCGGCAGATCAACGCTTCGTCCACCGACCTATCGGTCGGCAGAGAAGTCATCGGCTCAACCACGCAGAGTGCTTGAGCGATTCGTCAAAAAAGTTTAGACCATGCCCGAATCCGCCCCAAGACGTAGGTGGCAACTGGTCGGTGAGTGCGCCTACTACGCGGAACGTGGGCGCGGCGCCTCCGCCTTTGGTCACGCATCGCGCGATTCATACGCAACGGGGCCAGACACTGGTGGACGCACATCGCGCTCTGGGGTGACGACGAGGCGCTCGCTACGGCTGCCTGGGCTCGCGGCGTGGCTCTCGTCGTCAGCGGCGATCCGGCCGGCGCGCGCGCCGAGTTCGAGCGTGATCGCGAGCTGAGACGCGGCACCCGCGGTATTGGCGAGCTGGAAGCAATGCAATGCATCGCGTACGCCGCGGCGGCAATGCGCGCCGACGACACCGAGGCGCGGTTCTACGACGCGGTCTGGGAACATCACGACCGACGCTTCTGGATGTACCAGTGGATCGTGGTCGAGAACCTCGCCGTCTGCTGAACCGATGCCGGTCACCTCGAGCGCGCCGCGGTCGTCCTCGGCCACCTCGACGCCAACCGCCATGCTCACTCCCTGTTCGTTGAGGACCGCGCCCGCATCCGCGAGCAGCTCGGCACGAACCTCGAGCTCGCGTCCGCGCTCACCCGGGGCGTCCTTACCAGCCGCGACGAACTGATCGAGTGGATCCTCCGCGAGCTCTCTCGTACCTCAACGGACGTTGCCAAGAGTTGATGACGTGGCGTGTGATTCCTTGGGACTTAGCGTGTAACGAAGCCCCCGGTCACGCGCGTCGTGCCTGATCACTTCGACCTGAAGGCGTAGTCCATTGACGAGAAGTAGTTCAGGTTGCCGCCGGCGATCGCGTGCTCGACGCCGTAACCAGTATTCCCTGAGAACCAGTACGGCTTGAGCCCGTAGATCTCGCCCGACAATGCGCGACTCGACGCCCTTGTCATCGCGCGTCCATCGCGCGCACGCCGTCATCCGGGCTGGTTCGCCGCCGTCCGGCACGGCGGCCGAGGGGGCTGGAACGATGGTGTCGTCATGGGTAGTGTCGCGCGTCAGCGGAGCGGACGCAGGGCCCAAACGAAGCGGAGCCCTTCCCGGCTGGTCGGCTGGGAGG
>JALYLU010000438.1 GCA_030774075.1 Actinomycetota bacterium
GATCTCGGACGTGTACTCGGTGCGCGTGATATTTCCGCCGTTGTCCGCGCGTCAGATCGTGCGGCTGCCCGATCATCTCGTGACGGCGCATGCCACGGATCGCGCGGTCGCGGGGGTGTCTCGATGAGTTTTCGGACCGGTCTGGTCGGGGAAGCCAGCCGAACCGATGGCCGGTGCGGGGCGGGCAGTGCGCTCGCCCCGCACCGGTGCGCTTTCTCCGGTGCGCTTTCTCGCCGGTACAGACCCTGTGTTCAGACCGGCGTTCAGACCTCTGTTGAGGTCGGCACTCGACCGAAAGGAGATCAGCGATGACTGCACAGACCATCACGATCGTCGGTGCCCGAGGCGGGAGCGGCACGAGCACGATCGCATCCGCGGTCGCGCTGCACGCCTCACGTGTCGGCCGCACCGAGCTCGTCACCAGCGACGTCGGGAGCGCGGCGGCGCTCCTCGGCCTTGGCGCGAGCCCGGACCCGAGCGCGCCGATGGACGTCGTCCACGGCCTCACGCTCGTCTCAGCCGCTACCGGCACCGCGCCGGTCTCGGTGATCGACGCGGGGCGTCTCGACCAACTCGACGACAGGCCGACAGGCCCGCTCCTTGTGGCGCTACGCGGGCCCTGCTACCTCGGCCTGCGCAGCATCGTGACCAGAGAGCTGCATCCGGACGGCATCGTGGTGCTGAGCGAGACTGGCCGCAGCCTGACCGTGCGAGACGTGCAGGACGTGTGCGGCGTGCCCGTCGTCGCCCAGGTCCACATCACTGCGAACGTCGCCCGCACGATCGACGCCGGCCTCCTCGTCGCCCGCTCGCACGCGCTGCGCGAGCTCGCCGGCCTCCACCAATACGTCGACACCATCGTCTCGGTCACCAACCCTGTCGCCGTATCGCGCAGCCGACATCCTTCGACCCGATCTCAGCAGCCCTCTCCGGCCGCCTTCCCGAGTCCTGCAACCGTCTCCTCGCACCTCGACCCTGCGACCCGAAAAACCCGTCCCAAGATCGGCACAGATATGCCGGTTGCGCTATGCGCAACCAGCAGACCTCGTTGCGTCTTGTCGCGATCTCGGGTTTGCACGCGCCATTCCCTCTTGGAAGGACACCGCAGGAGGGATTGTGTTGAGCATCGGGAAGTTGGGTTCGGGAGCGAGCGAGTATTACGTCGGTGAGGTCGCAAGCTCGGCGGAGGACTACTACAGCGGCCGGGGGGAGCACCCGGGCCGTTGGGTCGGATCGCTGGCGCGCGAACTCGGATTGATCGGCGAGGTGGACCCTGATCATTTCCGGCGCGTGTTGCGGGGGCAGCACCCGCACACCGGTGGGCATCTCGCGACCGCCCAAGGCTCGGCCGAGCGTGCGGCGAAACGCCAAGATCGAACGCCTGACCGAGAGCAGCTGCCCGAGCATGTCGATTCGCTGCGGGCTGCCGCGCACCTCGGTGTGTCTCGTCAGTATGTCCGCCGACTGTTGGGTGAAGGCGATCGGTACCGCACTCGCGTCGCCGAGGCTCGCGACGGAGACGAGCCGGCTGAGGCGCCGGCATACCTCCTTGGCGTGAAGGCTGAAGGCAACGGGCAAGCCGGCAGCGACGCTTGGACGGTCAGCCGCACCGAGCTCGAGCGATTCGCGGGGTCGCGTCCGCGGGTCAAGGCGCGCCCCGGGTATGACCTGACGTTGCGGCCGCCTAAGAGTGTGAGTGTCCTGTGGGCCCTTGCCGACGACGCCCGGCGGGGCGAGATCCGGCTTGCGCATGCGGAGGCGGTCGATGAGGTCGTCCGCTACTACGAGACCAACGCGGTCTTCGCGCGCCGAGGCGGCAAGGACCGACACCTCGTGTCGTCGGCGGGGATCGTCGCGGCGGCGTTCGATCATCGCACCAGTCGGGCCGGTGATCCGTTGCTGCACACCCATGTCGTGACCGCGAACATGACGTCGGTTGACGATTCGGCCGATGCGTGGTGGCGGGCCATTGCCGGGATCGGTCTGTACGAACACGCCCACGCCGCCGGGTATCTGTACCAAGCACATCTACGGCACCTGCTCGCCGGTCGCCTGGGTGTCCAGTTCACGCCGGTCGTGAACGGTCACGCAGAGGTCGTTGGCGTACCGTCCGAAGTGATCCAGGTGTTCTCGAAGCGGCGGGCGGAGATCGAGGAGGTGCTCGCCGAATCCGGGAGCCAGTCAGCACGCGCCGCCCAGGTCGCGACCCTGCAGACCCGCCAAGCGAAGGACTACAGCGTGGATGTCGAGACGTTGGAGCAACGCTGGCGCGACGAGGCCGCCGCCGTGGGCTTTTGTAGCGATGACGCGGACGGGTGTTTCGATCGAGACGCGCCGCCCACGCTGGAGCCCCGATTGGTGGCGCGCTGTTTCGATGCGTTGGTCGGACCGCGTGGCCTGACGGAGCGGTCCGCGACGTTCCGTCGTACCGATGTGATCGAGGCACTCGCGTCCGCGGTGGGCGCGTCCGCAACAGCGGCAGAGGTGGAAGGGTTGGCGGATCGGTTGTTGACGAGCGACCGGGTCCTGGTGGTCGACCGCGCCGAACCCGCACAGACATCCGTTGAGGCGCCCGCGGGCGGATCTTGGTCTGGACGGTCGTCTGTACCACGCTCAGCTACCCAGAAGCTGTACACCGTTCCCGACCTCGTCGAGATCGAGACGCGCCTGCTCGCGTGGGCGAATCCAGCCGAGCGCGCGGGGAGTGTCATCGCGGCTGAGGCGGTCGACAGGGTCGTGTCGCCGCGGGCCGAGTTGTCGGACGAACAGCGCGCGATGGTGCGGGCGGTGTCCTCGTCGGGTGAGTTCGTGCAGCCCGTCGCCGGGCGCCCGGGTGCGGGCAAGACCTACGCGCTCGAAGCTGTCGTCGCCGCGCACATCGATGCCGGCGTCCCGATTATCGGCTGCGCAGTGTCCGCCGCTGCAGCGTCCGAACTCGAGTATGCCGCTGGGTTCGCGCGCTCGACCGGCGCCGCAGCGTCCACGGTCACTCGGCTGCTCTGGGATCTCGGCGACCGGAGCTCGCCTGGTCTGGCTCGCGGGACAGTGGTGGTGGTCGATGAGGCGTCGATGCTGGGCACTCGTGACCTTGCTCGCCTCGCCGTCCACGTTCGCGACGCAGGTGGGGCAATCCGGTTGATCGGTGACCCCGATCAACACGGTTCGGTCGATGTCGGCGGCGTGTTCCGACGGCTGTGCGCCGAGCGCGGCGACGGATTGGTGCGGTTGGTCGACAACAATCGTCAAGAGGACCACACGGAACGACTCGCGATCGCGGAGTATCGCGACGGGCACGTCGCCGATGCGCTCGGCCGCTACGACGAAGCAGGCAAGGTGGTCCGCTCACGCACGGCGGGGGAGTCCTTCGACGCGATCGTCGCCGACTGGTACGCGGCCCGCTTGCACGAACAGGTTGATCCGATGATCGCGGGCCCGAACTCGACGCGCCGAGCGCTGAACGACCGCGCCCGCGCGTTGCTCAAGTCGAACGGTGAGCTCTCGGGTGAACCGCTACTGATCGCGGGGCGCGAGTTCATGGTCGGCGACGAGGTCGTCGCCCGCCGCAACGAACGGCGCCTCCGGGCCGTGGGCGGACGCGAGTCGGTCAAGAACGGCAGCACCGGGACCATCATCGAGACCGACCTTGGCCACCAGGGAGTCGTCGTCGCGTTCGAGCGCGAGGGCACAGTCCGGATCCCTAACGACTACCTCACCGCGGGACGGCTCGAACACGGCTACGCACGGACGAGCTACGGCGTCCAGGGCGCGACCCACCAGGTCGCGCGCTATCACCCGACTGACGTGTCTTCGTTCGAGGAGGGCTACGTCGCGCTCACCCGTGGCCGCCAGTGCGCCCGCATCTACATCGTCGACGGCCACCAACCCGTCAACGACAACGAACTAACCCATACGCCCATCGAGTCGCAGCAGTTCGGCATCAGCGACGTCGCCCAAGCCCTCGGGCGACGTCGTAGCACCCACATGGCCGTCGACGCCTCCCCCAATCTCAGCGCGGTCGCCGAAGCGCTCGCCGGCAAGACGCTCGCCGAGCTCACAGTGCGGCGCCGGCAACTCGACGCCGAGATGCGACGCGCACCGGCCGACATGAGCCGAACGATCGACCAAGCCAACCACGCCATCGAATCGATCCGCGCTCGCCGTCAAGCGTGGACGGAGGCCCTACGAATCGACAATGCCGCAGCTGCCGGCACCCATAGGTCAGACAGGCCCGCGGGCGGCGAGCGAGACCCGGTCCGTGTCCGTGCCGCGCTCGTAGCCCTCGACGGTGCTCACACCATCACGTCCGCCCGGCTCGAGAACGCCGAACTACAGCAGTCCAAGCGCCAGGATTGGCTCGAAGCCCACGCTGATCTCGTCGCCGAACGCCAGGTCGTGCAACGTGCGGAGCGAGCGCGTGAGGTACAGGTTCGCATCGCAGCCATCAGAAACCCGGACTCGGCCCTGCGCGCAATCCTCGGTTCCGAGCCCACCATCCAACGCCAGCGTCTTCGCTGGCGACACGCCGTCGAAGCGACCGCGATCTATCGCGCCCGAAACCCCGCGGCTCTCCCGACAGAGGGCGGCGCATCCGAGCTGCTCCTGGGGGCCCGACCCAATGTGCGCGAGGCCGCTAAGGAC
>JALYLU010000439.1:0-1945 GCA_030774075.1 Actinomycetota bacterium
ACGACGTCGGGATACACCAAAAAGGGCGCCCTTCCTTCGCCGGTGAACGTGCAACGCCCGAGCCCGAGAGGTCCACGGCGGCGCGCGGTCACCGGCGGCAGCACCGCGTCGCCCCGCCGGTAGGCGATCACTCGCGCATCCAGCGCGCCCCGCGCGACCGACGGTTCGATCTCGACGTCGGCCGGTTGCGCCTGGCGAACTTCGATGCGGGCCGGGGCATCGGCGTCGGTCTCGACGAGCAGGCGCGCCGCGACGCCGCGCGCGAGCGTGCGGGGCAGCGTCCGCCGTACCCGAAGCCGATGGTGGGCGATCGCCCCGTCGAACATCGTCGCGATCACGACGACCGCGACCAGGGCAAGTGACACGGCCGCGGGAACGAGCAGCGCCACGAGCGCGACCGCGAGAAGTGCGTACGCGGCGCGCGGCGTCGGCGTCATCGGGGCACAGGTACCGACGAGATCGCGGCTGCCACTGCGTCGTCGGCGCGGTAGTGCTCGAGCTCGGCCTCGGGCCGCAAGGTGATCCGGTGTCGCAGCACGGCGGGTGCGACCGAGACGACGTCGTCGGGAATCACGAACTCCCGGCCGGCGAGGCGGGCCGCGGCCTTCGCGGCCGCGAGCAGGTGCACGGCCGCTCGAGGGCTCGCGCCCAGCGCGACGCTCGGGAGCTCGCGGGTGCGACGAATGAGCGCCACGACGTACCCGACGATCGGATCGGCGACGGTCGTGGCGTCGACGAGCTCGCGCATGCCGAGCAACTCGGCCGGAGTCGTGACCGTCTGCACGTCGGCGAGGGTCGCGGGGGCAACACCGCGATGCGCGAGCCGGAGCATCGCGGCCTCGTCGGCCGCGGTCGGATAGCCCACATCGAGCCGGGCGATGAATCGATCGAGCTGCGCCTCCGGCAAGGGGTACGTGCCCTCGTACTCGATCGGATTCTGGGTCGCGACCACGAGGAACGGCTCGGGCAGCGGTCGCGCGATCCCGTCGACGCTCACCTGACGTTCCTGCATGGCCTCGAGCAGCGCGGCCTGAGTCTTCGGCGGGGTGCGATTGATCTCGTCCGCGAGCAGGAGATTCGTGAACACGGGGCCGGGCCGGAACACCAGCTCGCCCGCGCGCAGGGTCATCGTGCCCGTGAGGTCGGACGGCAACATGTCCGGGGTGAACTGCACGCGCCGGAACTCCACGCCGATCGCGCGCGCGAACGCGTTCGCGAGCAACGTCTTGGCGACGCCGGGGACGCCTTCGAGCAGCACGTGCCCACCAACGGCCGCGCCCGCGAGCAACACGTCGACCACGTGGTCCTGGCCGACGACCACCTTGCGAACCTCGCGCACGACGCGATCGCGTAGCTCGTTCACTGCATCCTCCCGTCCCCGCCGACGCGGGCGACTGCTCGACCCAATGCCAGGATGCTCGCCTCGTCCGACACGGGCGCGAGCAGCACCGCGACCTCGTCCTCCGGGCAACCGAGTGAGCGAGCTGCTCGCGCGAGCGCTTCGTCGTCGGCTTTGGCGCCCAGCCCGGCCCGGGCGGCGACGCGGGCGCGCGCCCATCGCTGCGCCGGAGCGAGCGCGCCGGCGTGATCGCGGGTCCGCTCGAGGCTGACGGACAGTGCGTGCACGTATTCCGCGCGGGCGGGCGGGAGGTCGCGGCGGCTCTGATCGGGCGGACCGAACCGACGCGCGCGGGACCACACGAACGCGAGCGCGGCCAGGGCGACGAGGATCAGCGCGACCTTCCAGCGATCCGGGATCGCGGCGAGGCCGCGGCTCGCGCCGTAGCCGTGGACGCCTTCGGCGAAGACGACCGGGCGCCCCGCGTCGCCCGCCAGCGCGAGTCCGAACGCGGCGTTGTCGCCGGTGGCGAGGAAGGCATTCTCGAGCGGGGAGACGTCAGCGAGGAAGTACATCTCGCCGCGGCCGACCTGATCGCGTGTAAGG
>JALYLU010000439.1:1955-4633 GCA_030774075.1 Actinomycetota bacterium
CCCTCCGGTCGCCACTGGGGCGGTGTGTCGCGCAGGCTCCGCAGATACAACGGGGACTTGCCGCCCACGACCAATCTGCCGCCGGCCGTCACGAATTGCAGGAGGGCGGAGGCGGCGTCGGCGGTGAGCGCGTTCGGCTCGAGCACGAACACCGTCGCGTCGTCAGGGGGAGACTGATCCGGGATCGATCCGCGTTGGCGCTGAACGTCGTGGTGGTAGCGCGAGAGCAGCGAGCCGAACGCGGCGAGCCCTCCCGGTGCCGTCGCGTACGAGGAGCCCGTCGCGCCGCCCGGCCGGTCGCCGCCGACCGCCCGGTCGAGACCCTGGGCCAAGAGGTTGATGACGATCAGCCCGCCGGCAACGATCGCGATCGCGATCCAGAGCCTCCGGACGGCCGACGCGGGACGAGCCGATGTGGAACGGAGCGCGGTTGCGTCGTCGGGTTTTTTCACTGGCGTCCGGACTGTTCGTTCACCGGCGCCCGGCCTCCTCGAGCACGTATGGCCATTCCCGACGGGAGGCGTCGACGTCGGGTGGATCGGCCGAGCGGCCGCCGTAGGTCACCGCTTCGAACGTGCCCGCCAAGTCGTCGAATCGTCGCGAGCCGAGCGTGCGCCGGACCTCACCGGTCGTTACCGACGGCCGGTATCGGATCGCGCCGCGGTCACCCAGGCGCAGCAACCCCGCTCGGAACCGCAACCGCAATGCGCGGGCAAGGTCGCCGTCGCGTTCGGCCGCGTCTGCTGCGCGTTCCAGGTCGTTCGGGTCCTCGGTGTCTTCGGGCGCGAGTCGAACCACCTTGCCGGCGGGCACGCGCGTTGCCCGCCGACGTCGTCGCCGCATGACGATCCAAGCGATAAGGGCGATGGCGGCGATGACGAGTCCGAGTGCGACGAGCCAGACCCAGCCCGGCACCAGTCCGAACACGCGACCGAGGGCTCCGAACACGCTCTCGATCCGGTCGCCCAACCAACGCAGTGGGCCGCGCAGCGGGCGCGGAGTGGGGCTCGATCGGAATCGGCGGTCGGACAGGATGTGCTGCGCGTCGCGGCGCGCGACGTCGGGATCGACCGCGGGTGCCGTGCGCCACGCGCTCACGCGGCGATTCGCGCGTCGTTGCGTTGCATGAGTAGTTGCACGTCGAACGCCTCGTCGCGAATGCGAAGATCGAAGTACAAGACGACGATCGCGGTCGCGACGAAGGGTGTCGTGAGAACGCCCGCGATCGTGCTCGCGATGCTCTGGCCGATCACGACCGCGACCGTGCTCCCGCCGGTTCGCAGCACGAGGCTCACGGCCTCGGCCAGCGCGCCGTTGAGGATCGCGGCGAGGAGCTGCGCGGTGACCACCAAACCCAGGACATGCATCGCGTGGGCTTTTGTGAGCGTGACCGATCGTCCGATCGCTGCGGAGACCCCGACACCTTCGAGGATCAGGGCGGGGACCGCGACCGCGAACAAGGTGAGTGGTACCAGCGCGCCGACGAAGCAGAAGGCGAATCCGACCGCCTCGCTCATCAGGACGAGCAGGCTCGTCCCGGCGATCGCGAACACGCGGGGCCTGACGGCGCGGACCGACTCGCGCGTCTCCGAGCTCCGACCGATGTACGCGTCGGCGACGACGCGCGTGCAAACTGCGACGATCAGCGCCGTCGACAGCACGCCGACGAGCGCGACGACGACCACCGCGGCGATCCGGAGCCCGAGCGAGCTCGAGTCGTACTGCGGGGTTACTGTGCCGGTGACGTTCAGCGTGAAGTGGTCGGGCTGGGCCGAGAGCAAGACCAACGCGCTGAGAAACTGGACGGGGACGACCACTGCCGCGGCGACGAGCGTGAGTCTCGTGAATCGCGCTCGATACAGCGCGACCGCGGAATCGAGAATCTCTCCGATTCCCCGCGGTCGCAGCTCCGGCACCATGCGCCCACGCTAGGCAACTCGGGTCGGCTCGCCGCGTCTCATACGTGCGGCGCGACGCGGCCGGATGCGGGCGAGGTTGGCTTCGGGCGGCTACAGCGTGCGAATGATCGCGGCGTCGCCTTGGCCGCCGCCACCGCAGAGCGCCGCCGCGCCGACACCGCCACCGCGCCGACGGAGCTCGTTGATGATCGTGAGGACAACGCGCGCTCCCGACATTCCGACGGGGTGGCCGAGCGCGATCGCGCCGCCGTTCACGTTGACGATGTCGTCACTGATGCCGAGGTCGTGCATCGACGCGATCCCGACGGCCGCGAACGCCTCGTTGAGCTCGAACAGGTCGACGTCGCTCGCGGTCATGTCGTTCGCCTCGAGCGCGCGCTTGATCGCGCGCGACGGCTGCCTGAGGAGCGACGTGTCCGGACCGGCGACCATTCCGTACCCGATCAGCTCGGCGAGCGGCGTGACCCCGAGCTCCTCCGCCTTCGCGCGGCTCGTAACGATGACCGCCGCGGCGCCGTCGGAGATCTGCGACGCGTTACCCGCCGTAATCGTGCCGTCCTTGGAGAACGCGGGACGCAAGGCGGCGAGGGACTCGGTCGTCGTTCCCGGCCGGACGCCTTCGTCGGTGTCGACGACCACGGGGTCGCCCTTGCGCTGCGGAATCGACACCGGCGTTATCTCGTCGGTGAATCGGCCTTCCTTCTGGGCGGCCGCCGCGCGCTCGTGCGACTTCGCCGCGAGCTCGTCCTGGGCCTCACG
>JALYLU010000440.1 GCA_030774075.1 Actinomycetota bacterium
CTGGTCCCAGCAGTGCCAACCCAACCGCGGTCATCAGGACTTCACTCCCGCGCTCTGCGTCTGAACGCTGAACGGGCGTCCCGAGGCCACCTACTCGTCGCGCAGTGAGTCCGATAATGCTCGCTCGCTATACGAAGACTGCGGCACTTGTCCCCGCGTGCTGCGCGCGCATTGCCACGCTACGCGCGTGTTCGTAGCTCGCGCTTTCGCGAGGAAGTGTCACTGTGCGAGGGTTTCGTCGGTGACGCCACCAGGGCGTATCACTGAGAGTGCAATCCATAGGTTTCGGAGAGTGATCGTTCGGGTGACCGAACAGGGGGCGTGATGGGTCAACACCACAGAATCTCGAATATTCGCCGAGCCGCCGTCGTGGTGGCAGTCGGGGCCAGTCTGGCGGTCGCATCGGTGGCCTCGGCGACGTCTGGCGCGCATTTCTTTTCGGCGTCGGGTTCCGTCGACAAGAATGGCGCGCTGGTCGTGAGCTTCGACGAGGCTGGCGTCGGACAACAGCAAGTGAACTACTCACTGGACGTGACGACCGCGAGCGCGACGTACGCGTGCATCAACGGCGGCGGGAACCATCCCAAGGCTGCGAACAAGGTAACCAACTCGGGCCCGCTCCCGACCGCGCACGAGACGTTCAGTCCCCTCAACGGGCGGGTCAAGGAGCACATCAGCACCGGTCCGCTATCGCAGGGAACGTTCTCGTGTCCAGGCGGACAGCGTCTCGTGTTGGCGAGCGTGAGCTACAGCGGCATCACTCTGACTGACACGACGAACAACGTGACGACCACCGTGGCGGACACGTCCAAAACATTCTTCGACGTGTAGATCGGCGTCGTCCCATGCCGCGGCTGTGGCGGCGCGGCATTCGCGCACGCCACGGCCGCGGTCTGGTCTCGTGAGCACATTCCCGGACGTGACCCGGGAACGGAGCGGGCCGGGCCAGCTACGATCGCCCGCCGCTCATGGATCTTTCGTTCAGTCCCGAAGAGGACGCGTTTCGCGCCGAGTGTCGAGCCTGGCTCGAGACCAACGTGCCGCGCCCGGCGCTGCCGTCGGGCGACACGCGCGGCGGCTTCCTCGCGCACCTCGAATGGGAACGCGCGCTCTTTGACGCTCGCCTCGCCGTGGTGTCGTGGCCGCAGGAGTTCGGCGGGCGCGATGCGAGTCTCTGGGAATGGCTCATCTTCGAGGAGGAGTACTACCGCGCCGGCGCGCCGCATCGAGTGACGCAGAACGGCATCTTCCTGCTCGCGCCCACGATCTTCGAATACGGCACCCCCGAACAGCAGGCGCGCATCCTGCCCAAGATGGCGTCCGGCGAGCAGACATGGTGCCAGGGTTGGTCGGAGCCGAACGCGGGCAGCGACCTCGCCGGCATCCAGAGCAAGGCCCTCCGCGACGACGCCGGCGGCGGCTGGCGATTGTCGGGGCAGAAGACGTGGACGACGCGCGGCGCGTTCTGCACCCACCTCTTCGGCCTCTTCCGCAGCGACCCCGATGCCGAACGCCATCACGGCCTCACGTACTTCCTGGTCGACCTGGCATCGCCCGGCGTGACGGTGCGGGGCGTCGAGCGGCTCGACGGCGACGAAGGATTCGCCGAAGTCTTCCTCGACGACGTCCTCGTTTCCGACGACAACGTGCTCGGCGAGCCGAACCAGGGATGGGCGGTCGCGATGTCGACGACCGGCTCCGAACGCGGACTCACGCTCCGCTCTCCCGGCCGCTTCCTCGCCACCGCCCAGCGATTGATCGACCTGTACCACGCCCGCGGCGACGATCCCCGTGTACGCGATCGGGTCGTCGCCGCGTACATCGACGCGGAGGCCTATCGCTGGCAGACGTACTGGACGGTCAGCCGCGCGGTCGAGGGTGGACGCACCGGCGCGGAGTCGTCGATGGTGAAGGTGTTCTGGTCCGAGCTCGATGTTCGCCTGCACGAGCTCGCGCTCGAGCTGCTGGGCGCGCACGCGGAGCTGCTCGACGGTGATACCGGAGCGTGGATGAAGGGCTACGAGTTCGCGCTCGCCGGCCCGATCTACGCGGGCACGAACGAGATCCAGCGCAATGTGATCGCGGAGCGCGTGCTCGGAATGCCGAGGCGCTGACCGTGCGGTTCGCGTTCACCGGCGACCAACTCGCGTTTCGCGACGCGGTGCGTGAGCTCCTGGAAAAGGAGTGCTCGCCCGCGCACGTCCGCGAGGCTTGGACGAACGCCACCGGCCGCATCCCCGGCCTCTGGGGCAAGCTCGCCGAGATGGGCGTGGTCGGCATGCTCGCGCCCGACGAGCGCGGGGGGCTCGGGCTCACGATGGTCGATCTCGTGCTGATCCTCGAGGAGACCGGCCGTTGCGCGGTGCCTGAGCCGATCGTCGAAACTGCGGCCTTCGGCGTGCCCTTGCTCGACCGAACCGATCTCACGGTCGCGGCCGGGCGTGAGCTCGTACCCTGGGCCGACACGGCCGGCGTCATCGTCACCGCCGCCGGCCGTTTCGAACCCGGCGCGGTGGAGCTGGTCGCGCGTCCGTCCGTCGACGGCGCGCGCCGGATGTTCGAGGTTCGGGGCACACCCACACCCATCGCCGACGACGGCCTCGCAGCCGCCTTCGACCGCGGAGTCGTCGGTACTGCAGCCCAGCAGTGCGGCCTTGCGCAGCGCATGCTCGACATGACCGCCGGGTACGCGAAGGAGCGACGGCAGTTCGGGGTCCCGATCGGCTCGTTCCAGGCGGTCAAGCACCACCTTGCGAATGCACGGATCGCCCTCGAGTTCGCCCGTCCGCTCGTCTACCGCGCCGCCGCGACGCTCGATCCCGTGCACGCCAGCATGGCGAAATGCAAGGCCGACGAGGCCGCGCTGGTAACGGCCCGGACCGCGCTGCAATGCCACGGTGCCATCGGATACACAACCGAGTACGACCTACATCTCTATATGAAACGCGCGTGGGCGCTGGCGCGCTCGATGGGCGACGGCTCTCTCCATCGCAAGAGGATCGGCGCGGCGATCCTTTAGCATGGCGGAGATGAACGAGGCCTACATCGTCGATGCGGTGCGCACCCCGGTCGGGAAGCGCAATGGGGCGCTCACGCACGTCCACCCTGCCGATCTCGGCGCGCATTCCATCCGCGCGCTGTTCGATCGCGTCGACGTCGATCCCGCCGCGGTCGACGATGTCGTGTTCGGTTGCGTCGACACCATCGGTCCGCAAGCCGGCGACATCGCACGCACGTGCTGGCTCGTCGCCGGGATGCCCGACGAGGTGCCGGGAACGACGGTCGACCGCCAGTGCGGATCGTCGCAGCAGGCCGTTCATTTCGCCGCGCAAGCGGTGATGTCGGGAACGGCCGATCTCGTCGTCGCCGGCGGCGTACAGAACATGAGCGCGATCCCGATCAGCGCCGCCATGCTCGCCGGCGAGCAGTACGGCTTCGCCGACCCGTTCCGCGGGTCCCCGGGATGGGAGGCGCGTTACGGCACCCAAGAAGTGTCGCAGTTCCGCAGCGCAGAGATGATCGCCGAGAAGTGGAACATCACCCGCGACGACATGGAGACATACGCGGTCGAGTCGCACGAGCGCGCGCTACGGGCCCGGGCCGAGGGGCGGTTCGCCAAGGAGATCGTGGCACTCGGAGACGCGCAACACGACGAAGGTCCGCGCGAGCCGGATCTCGACAAGATCCGGGCGCTTCCGACCCTCGTCCCCGGGGGCCGGCTCACGGCCGCCATGGCGTCGCAGCTGTCGGACGCGTCCGCGGCGCTGCTGATCGCGAGTGCGGACGCGGTGCGAACGCACGCGTTGTTGCCCCGGGCCCGGATCCATCACCTTTCCGTGCGCGGCGCCGACCCGGTGTGGATGCTCACTGCGCCCATCCCCGCCACCGCGCACGCGCTGGGCAAGACGGGGTTGAGCCTCGACGACATCGACCTCGTCGAGATCAACGAGGCGTTCGCGTCGGTGGTCATCGCCTGGCAGAAGGAGACGAGCGCCGACCTCGCGAAGGTGAACGTCAACGGTGGCGCGATCGCGCTCGGGCACCCGTTGGGCGCGACCGGCGCGCGGCTCATGACGACGCTGCTCTACGAGTTGGAGCGCACTGGCGGCCGCTACGGTCTGCAGACCATGTGCGAGGGTGGCGGCCAGGCCAACGTCACGATCATCGAGCGTTTGTAGGCGCGCGCGCCCTCAAGCGGCGGGCACCCAGCGCCACGAACACCGGACCACCTACCAGCAGCTTCAGTGCGACGATCGCGAGAGTGATGTCGCGGCCGAACGTGCTCGCGTCGACGACGACGTGCGTCGGGTTCGCCGGGTCGTAGCGGACGGCGACCGTCGGCCCGAGATTGTTCCCCTCGCCGTGCTGTTGCGGTTCACGCGTACGCACGACCCGTCCGTCGGCCGTGACGAACGTGACGTCGCCGTCGCCCACGCGCGCGGCCGTAATGGGACGGAAGCGCGCGTGGCGCTGCGCGTCGCGTTGGTGCAGCTGCCAGGTCAGCATTGCCGCGCCGGCGCCGAGCAGGGTCACCAACGCGCCCGCGACGAGCGCGGTCCACGCGCGGCGGCGCGTCCAGCGGGTCGGGGGCCCGGCCTTGGAGGGCGCCGTCG
>JALYLU010000441.1:0-4105 GCA_030774075.1 Actinomycetota bacterium
CGTCGGGGTCGGGGGCGTCGGGGTCGGGGGCATCGGGATCGGGGGCATCGGGATCCGCGTCGACGGGACCCGGCGCCGAGGGCACGGGTCGTTGGGCGGATTGCGCGGCGAGCTCAGGGGCCGCGGACGACCCGTCCTCCACATGCTCACCATCGGTCCTCTCGGAACCAGCCTGAGGTCGGCTCCAGCCGAACCGGATCGACATGGTGGCCTCCGAATGGACCTGCAAGTGGAGTGGAAGTCGGGGCGCGTGGGGCTGTCGGGGGAGGAGAGTGTTGACGTAGTGGAGGATTGTGGCATAAGGTGGCGCTCAGTGGTGGGAAGGGGAGTCCAGTCCTCTCCGAACGAGACAAGGTGGTTCATCGGCAATGTTCCTGGGGGAGTTCCAGCACTCCCTCGACGCCAAGGGCCGGGTGATCCTCCCGGTCAGGTTTCGGGAGCAGCTCGAAGGGGGTGCGGTGATGGCCAGAGCATTGGACGGATGTCTCGCCGTGTACCCGGTCGCCGAGTTCGACCGGGTCGCCCTGACGCTCCGCGAGGCCCGCGAGCGCGGGGCGCGCGAGCGCCAGGCCGCGCGCACCTTCTTCGCCGGCGCGGTCGAGATCACCCCGGACAAACAGGGCCGGGTCGCGGTGCCGCAGCACCTGCGCGAGTACGCCCACCTCGACCGCGAGGTCATGGTTGCCGGCAGCTTCGACCACATCGAGATATGGGACGCGCAGATGTTCGGCGAGCGCGATGCGGCGGGGATCGCATCCATTTTAGAAGGCGAAGGCATCAACGACTTCCTGTGATCGGAATACCCCATTCCTACTCGGGCCCCATTCCTCTTCGGGCGTGTGGGTCACGAGCTCGAACTCTTGACAACCCGACGGGGCCGGCGTTCCGGGCTCGTCTTCAGCTCCCCGGCCGGCGCGGTTGTTGGCCCCTACTCCGCCCGCTTTCAGCCGTAGCCGACTCGGGGAGACATCCCGGGCGGTGACTGTCGACCGGGGAGCTGAAGACGGGATCGGCGGCGACGCGGTTCCGGCGAAAGCGGCGAGGAGACGAAGTGGAGGAGGAGTTCTCGCATCTCCCGGTGATGGCACGGGAGGTGGTGGAGCTCTTGCTACCGGTGCCTGGAGGGATGTTCGTCGACTGCACGGTCGGTGGTGGTGGCCACTCGGCTGCGTTGTTGGACGCGCGACCCGACGTGCGCGTGCTCGGCCTCGACCGTGACGTCGACGCCGTGGAAGCCGCCCGCTCCCGGCTCGCTCGCTTCGGCGATCGGGCAAGGGTGGTGCACGGGGGATTCGAGCGGCTCGGGATGTTCGTCGAGCGGCACGGTGAAGGAGAAAAGATCATGGGCATCCTGATGGACCTTGGAGTGAGCAGTGCGCAGCTCGATCGACCCGAGCGCGGCTTCTCGTTCCGCTTCGACGCGCCCCTCGACATGCGCATGGACTCGAAGCAGTCGCTGACCGCGACCGAGGTCGTCAACGGGTACGAGGAGTCGCAGCTCTCCGCCGTGATCTCCCAGTACGGCGAGGAACGGTTCGCGCGGCGCATCGCGCGCGCGATCGTCGCGGCACGTCCCGTGCGTTCCACGCGTGAGCTCGCCGAGATCGTGCGGGACGCGATCCCGGCCGCGACCCGCCGTCGTGGTCCGCATCCGGCGCGGCGTACCTTCCAGGCGATCCGCATGGAGGTCAATCGCGAGCTTCCGAACCTCGCGGACGGGCTCGACGAGTCGGTGCACGTGATCGGCCCGAGCGGGCGCGTGCTCGTGCTCGCGTACCACTCGCTCGAGGACCGAATGGTAAAGGAGACGTTCGGCCGTTGGGCCGGCGGCGATGACGATCGCCGTGTGCCCGCCAAGATGCCCGTGCCGCCGCCCAAACCGCGTCCGCTCGCACGCGTGCTCACCCGCAGACCCGTGCGACCCTCGGCGGATGAGGTCGCGGCGAACCCGCGGGCCGAGAGCGCCCGCCTGCGTGCGGTCGAGCGGTTGGCCGACATCCCCGACATCCCCGATATCCCCGATATCCCCGACATCGTCGCCTGAGTGCGCCCATGAGCGCGCAACTGTCCCCGCGGCCCCCCAACCCCTCGCACGCAACGCCGCGTCCGGGGTCCCCCAACCGCGGGGACAGTGCGCGCGCTCGGCTCACGGTCGCGCCCGAGGTCGCGCGGCGCCGGCTGCGAGCCCGGCTCCTGATGTGGGCCGCGGCGCTCGTGACGGTCGCGTCGCTGTTCACGCTGGTCGCGTTCCACGTGTTCGCCGCGCAGTCGGCGTTCACGCTCGAGCGACTCTCGAAGGAGAGGACCAACGAGCAGCTTCGATACGAGCGGCTCCGCGAGCAGGTCGCGAGCCTGTCGTCGGCCGAGACGGTGATCGCGGCGGCCGCAAAGCTCGGAATGGTGCAAGGCGGGACGGTCGTGAGTCTCTCGCTCCCGTCCGCTCGGCCCGCCGCCCTGCCGCCGGACAGGCCCCCGGTGGAGTCGCCGGGTTCGAGCTACGGCAAGGCGAAGTCAGCCCTCGACGCCGCCCCGTGACGTGACGACACGCCGGCCACCGACCCGCACTCGTCCGCGCGCGGCGCAGGCCACTCGGGCCGCCCAGCCCACCCAGGCCGCTCGGCCCACTCGGCCCGCCCAGCCCGTGCGGCGCCTCGGCGTGTGCAGCGCGTTGCTGATCCTCGGATTCGGCGCGCTCGCGGCGCGCGTCGGGCAGCTGCAGCTCGCCAGCGGCGGCAAGTACAAGGACCTCTCGGTCGAACTCGCGTTGCACACGGTCCCGTTGACGGCCCAGCGCGGCAGCGTGTTCGACCGCAACGGACGCGACCTCGCGATGTCGATCGAGAAGACGACCGTCTACGCCGACCCGACACTCATCACCGATCCGGTTGCCGAGGCCGCGCGACTCGCGCCGGTTCTTCACGCCGATGAGCACGCATTGCTGCGAAGCCTGTCGGACAAGGGAAGCGCCGGCTCGCCCCGTCGTTTCGTCTATCTCGCCCATACGATCGACGACGGAATCGCACGGGCAGTCCAGGCCCTGAAGCTTCCGGGGATCGGCTTCGTGCCCGAGTCCGCGCGCAGCTATCCGGCCGGAGCGGTCGCGGCGTCGGTGATCGGCCGGGTCCGTTCCGACGGCCCCGGCCTCGACGGCGTCGAGCGCCAGTACGACCGGTTGCTTTCGGGCAAGCCCGGCGAGCTCGTCGTGGAACAGGATCCGCTCGGCCACGACATCCCGAACACCCAGCGGACGCGAGTTGACGCGCAGCGCGGTACCGATGTCGTGCTCACCGTCGACGAAGACCTGCAATGGCAGGCGGAGTACTCGCTGCTCGACCAGGTGAAGGCGACGGGCGCGAGGAGCGGCATGGCCGTGGTGCTCGACGTCACCAACGGCGACGTCCTCGCGATGGCGAGCGTGCGCGGTGCGACCGCGACCGCACCGGCAGGTGTCGCCGGTCCGGGCGACAACAACGCGCCCCTCACCGAACTCTTCGAGCCGGGCTCGACGAACAAGCTCATCACGTTGTCGTGGGCGCTCGAGCACGGGCGTGTCGCGGCGGACACGAAGTTCAACGTTCCGGACTCGATCCCTGTCGATCCGCACGTCGCGCCCTATCGGGACGCCGAGCCGCACCGCGGGGCGCCGGACGGAATCGAGCACTGGACGACGGCCGACATCCTCCGCGAGTCGTCGAACGTCGGCACGATCGAGATCGCGCAAGGCATGCGCAATCAGGAGGTCGCTGACGGTATGCGCGCGTTCGGGCTCGGCGAGCGGACCACGATCGACTGGCCCTATCAACCGGCCGGGCTCTTGCTCTCGCCGTCGCGGTACTACGCGACGGGCAAGTACTCGACGGCCATCGGCTACGGCGTCGCGGTGACGGGCATGCAGATGCTCGATGCCTACGCGACCATCGCCAACGGAGGCGTGACACGTCCGCCGCATCTGCTCGCCGCGACGATCGACTCGAAGGGGAAGCGTCAGCCGGCAGCCACCGCGCGCGGCCATCGGGTCGTCTCGGCGCAGACCGCGGCCGAGATGAGGAACCTGCTCACGGGCGTCGTGAGCAACGGGACCGGCGCGTGCGCGGCCATCCCGGGC
>JALYLU010000441.1:4115-4610 GCA_030774075.1 Actinomycetota bacterium
GCGCCATCCCGCGGTTGTTCCCGCGGGCGCCCGCGTCGTGTCGACGAACACCGCGTCGGTGATGACACAGATGTTGGAGGGAGTTGTCGCGAGCGGAACCGGCGCCTGCGCGGCCATCCCGAGCTACGTCGTGGCGGGCAAGACCGGGACCGCGAAGAAAGCGCTGGCGACCGGCGGCTACGGCGACGTCGCAACGATGGCCTCCTTCATCGGCTTCGCGCCCGCCGATCATCCGCGGTTCGCGACGCTCGTCGTGCTCGACGAGAACAACCTCAGCTACGGCGGCGAGGTCGCCGCGCCGGTCTTTTCCGAGATCACGCAGTTCGCGTTACAGCAGTACGGCGTCGATCCCACCGACCTCACGAACACGCAGTACTCGGCCGCTCGAGCCACCGCGGCGGCCGCGGGCGCCTCGTGTGCCCTCCCGCACGGCTCCGATCTGGTCGCCGCGCAAGCGCGGCTCCACGCCCGGCAGGCTCGAGCGCAGAGTCAGGG
>JALYLU010000442.1 GCA_030774075.1 Actinomycetota bacterium
ATCAACAACATGGCAGGCTCCTCACGTCACATCACATCACATCAAATCGTGTCCAGGCCGATGTCGAACACGGGCACGGAGTGCGTGAGCGCGCCGACCGAGACAAAATCGGCACCCGATTCCGCGTAGGCCGAGACCGTTTCGAGCGTGACGCCGCCCGACACCTCGACCTCCACGACACCCTCGAGGCGCGCGACCGCTTCCCGGACCTGCTCGGACGTCATGTTGTCGAGGAGCACTCGGTCGACCGCGGCGTCGCGCGCCTCGATCACCTGATCGAGGGAGTCGCATTCCACCTCGACGAGCCGTCCCGGCCAGCACGAGCGGGCGCGCTCGACGGACTTCGCAAGGCTGTTGACCGCGAGGTGGTTGTCCTTGATCAGCACGGCGTCGCTCAGCGAGTCGCGATGGTTGAAGCCACCGCCCGCGCGCACGGCGGCCCGCTGCACCGCGCGCAGACCCGGGAGGGTCTTGCGGGTGTCGAGAACGCGAACCTTGCCGTGCGCGGCCATCACGCAGCGATGCGTCGTCGACGCGACGCCGGAGCAGTGGCACAAGAAGTTCAGCGCGGTCCGTTCTCCCGTGAGGATGGCGCGCAACGGACCGGCAACTCGACCGAGATGTGCGCCGCTCGCCAGCGAGTCGCCGTCGTGCAGATACCACTGCACCTCGACCTGATCGTCGAGCTGACGAAAGGTCTCCGTCGCGAGCGCGGTGCCGGCGAGCACTCCGTCGGCGCGGGCGACGAAGACGGCCTCGCCCGGCAGGCCTTCATCGACGCACGCGAGCGACGTGATGTCGCCCAGGATGCCGAGGTCTTCGGCCAGCGCATCCTCGACCAGCCGGCGGACGACCGAACGGGGAGGATCGAACGCCGTCACTGCCGGCCTCGCGCGACCACGCCCGGCAGCGCGACGAAGACCGGCGCCGCGCCGCCGCGTGCGACGAACCGGCCGAGCAAGGCGTCGGAGGTGTCCGGGAACTCCCGGCGCGTGTGCGAGCCCCGCGACTCCGTCCGTTTAGTAGCCGACGCGACGATCGCCCGGGAGACGCGCAACAGGTCGATGACCTCGTAGCTGGCGATGCTGCGGGCCGGGAAGTCGCCGGCAAACCGGGCGAGGTCGCCGAGCGTCTCGCTCGCGCGCTGCAGTCCGTCGGCGTCGCGCACCACGCCGCAGTCGGACGACATCACCTGCTGCAACGCGGCGCGCACGGCGTCGGGATCGGTCGCGCGCTCCTCGGGCAGCAGCGCGCGATCGACCTCGGGTTCGACGTCGCCGGACAGATCGAGCACGCCGGTCATCGCGCCGCTCGATTCCGCGGTCACCTTCCCGTCCAGGATGGCTTCCACCACGCGGCGCCCGAAGACCAGTCCGTCGAGCAGCGAGTTCGACGCGAGCCGGTTCGCGCCGTGCACACCGCTGCACGCGGCTTCGCCGCACGCCCACAAGTGCTCGAGCGTCGTCGTGCCGTCGAGGTCGGTGATCACGCCTCCGGACAAGTAGTGCGCGGCCGGCGACACGGGCAGCCACTCTTTCGTGGGATCGAGGTTGACGCGCCGGCACGAAAACCAGATCGTCGGGAAACGATTCTGGAAGTCGTCGATCATCGTCGCGTCGAGCCAGACGTGATCATCGCCCGTGGCCTGCATGCGTTCGTGCACCGCGCGCGATACGACGTCGCGCGGCGCGAGATCGGCGAGCGGATGCAAACCCGTCATGAACGCGACGCCGCCGGCGTCGCGCAGGACCGCGCCCTCGCCTCGCAACGCCTCGGAAAGCAGCGGTCGCGGCATCAACGGAGTGTGGAGCGCGGTCGGATGGAACTGCACGAACTCGAGGTCGGCGCACGCGACGCCGGCTTTCAGGGCGAGCGCGATACCGTCCCCGGTGGAGAGCGTGGGGTTGGTGGTGATGGCGAAACACTGGCCCGCGCCTCCGGTCGCGAGCACGACGTCGGCCGCGCGGACGAACTCCACCTGGCCGTCGGGACGCAGTGCGAGCACACCCGAGCAGCGACCATGTTCGACGAGCAGCTCGATGGCGAACCAGCCCTCCCGCACCTCGATCGCGTCGCTGATGTTCACGGCCTCGACGAGCGCGCGCTCGATCTCGGCGCCGGTCGCGTCGCCGCCCGAGTGCACGACGCGCGCGAGCGAGTGGCCGCCCTCGCGGGCAAGAAGCAGCTCCGGACCCTCCGGTGACGGCTCGGTGTCGAAGTGCGCACCGAGGCGGGCGAGCTCGCGCACGCAATCGGGGCCCTCGGTGACGAGGATGCGCACGGCGTCCGGATCGCAGAGGCCGGCGCCGGCCGTCAGAGTGTCGATGAGGTGCAGATCGGGCGAGTCGGGCGCAGCGAGCGCGGCGGCCACGCCACCTTGCGCGTAGCGGGTCGCGGAATGCGACAGCTCACCCTTCGTCAGCACGAGTACGGACAGACCCCGGCGCGCCGCGTGGAGCGCAGTCGTCAGCCCCGCGACGCCACTCCCCAACACGAGGACGTCGTACACAATGGTCAGCCTAGGTGCCGGGTCGGACGATCGCGCATCCAGACGAGGTTCGAACCGGCCCGCTGCACCGCCTCGTCCACATCGATCGGCCGATTCGCCTCGTCGACGTGGACGATCCGCGGCGCGTAGGACGCGAGCTCGGCCTCGTCGTAGACGGCGTACGTGATGACGATGACCCGATCGCCCGGCTGCACCAGGCGGGCGGCGGCCCCGTTCAGGATGACGTCGCCCGGACCGCCTTGCATCGCGTACGTCTCGAAGCGAGCACCGTTGTCGATATCGAGCACCGCAACCTGCTCGAACTCCCGTATGTCGGCAAGCTCCATCAGCGTGCGATCGAGCGTGATGGAGCCGACGTACTCGAGGTTGGCGCCGGTGATCGTCGCGCGGTGGATCTTCGACTTCATCATCGTTCGATTCACATCTGGCTCCCTGGCTCCGCGAACCCCAGCTCCGCTGCATCCGCACGGTGCATCACCTGGCTCCCGAGATCGACGTGCACCTCGGAACCGCGCACCGAGAGCATCACGTTGTCGATCAGGCGGGTGTTGCCGACTCGAGCCGCGAGCGCCAAGAGCACGTCGCCGTCGACCAGCTCGACCGGGACGAGGTCGTGTGCGGCGCGCACCTCTACGTACTCGAGCGCGACCTCGGGTTCGTTCCACACCAGACGGCGTACGACGTCGACGAGCACTCGCGCGTCCCGCTCGCCCAAAACCGCCGCGTCGGCCGCGGCCTCGAGCGCGCGCGCGAGCACGAGCGCGCCGCGGCGCTGCTCGGCAGAGAGATACGCGTTGCGGCTCGACCGGGCGAGTCCGTCGGGCTCGCGCACGATCGGACAACCCACTACCTCGACCGGGAGGTTGAGGTCCTCGACGAGACGCGCGATCACCGCGAGTTGCTGCGCGTCCTTGCGCCCGAAGAACGCCGAACACGGTCCGGCGATGGCGAACAGCTTCGTGACCACCGTGCCGACGCCGTCGAAATGGGTCGGGCGGGCGGCGCCGCACATACCGGCCGAGAGTCCGTCGACGTGGACGGTCGTGAGCGGCGGACCGCTCGGGTACATCTCGGCGACCGAGGGCATGAAGACCACGTCGACGCCCTCCCGCTCGCATCGGGCGAGATCGCCCTGGAGATCGCGCGGGTACCGGTCGAGATCTTCGCCGGCGCCGAACTGCAACGGGTTGACGAAGATCGTGACCACGACGAAGCCGCATGCCTCGCGCGCCGCGCGCATCAGCGATCGGTGCCCCTCGTGGAGGAACCCCATCGTGGGCACCAGCCCAACTCGCCGCGCCTCCGCCCGCGCCCGATCGCACGCGGCGCGTAGGTCGGCAATGGTCTCGATACGGAGCATCGTTCGGCCTCGCTCGGTTCCGGCCTTTGCAGGTCCGGACTGGCGGGTCTGGCCCCAGGATGGTAGCGGCTGGGAATCACCACCGGCCAAGTGCGACCGACGGCCGGGCGGTGTGCCGGTTATTCGGCGCCGGCGGCTCCGGGTGGTAGGCGCAGATCGCCGAGCAGGCGGTCGAGGCCGGTATCGCGTCTTCCCGTCAAACGGGCGGCCTCCCGCGCAAGTGCGCGGTACGCGTCGCGCTCGCCCGGGTCGAGATCGCGGAGGTGCTGCTCGACAGTGGCCAGGTCGCCTCGGGCGACGGGTCCGGTGAGCGCGCCGGCCGGTCCGAGCGCGAAGGCGTTCTGCACCGAGGCACGCACGAGTGGAGCGAACGCCTCGAACGGTACGGAGGAGGTCGCCGCGAGCCGTTCGACCTGACCGAGCAGCGCGACGAGATGGTTCGACGCGATGACCGCGGCCGCGTGGTACCGCCCCCGGTCGGAATCGGCGAGCTCGAAAGGGCGCAACCCGAGCGAACGCGCGATGTCGGCGACGGCGCGATCTCCCGCCACCGCGGCCCACGCACCCTCGAGCCGCTCGAGCCCGACGGTCGCGGATGGGAACGACTGCAGTGGGTGCAGCGCACCGACCCGCAGCCCGGTGCGCCGTTCGAGGAGTGGTGCGAACACGTCGAGCCCGCGCGATCCCGCGAGGTGCACGACGAGCGCACCGGGCTCGATCGCAGGTTCGGCCGTCAGCAGC
>JALYLU010000443.1 GCA_030774075.1 Actinomycetota bacterium
TTGCTCGCGAAGCTGACCATCTCTCCCACGGGCCCGGAGCCTAAGACGGTGGTCGTTCGCGAGCCAGACACGACATGCGACTAGCTTCACAAGGTCCCGTTCGGCCGCAGCGAGGGAGTCATAGGAGTGGCGAAGAACCCGGATCCCCTGCTGCCGATCACGAGCTACCGGGGGAAGACGCGCACGCTCGACGATTGGGCGACCGTCTTCAACCTCGCCATCGTGGTGCTCCCCGACCGTCCCGAAGGCGCGAGCTTCCTCGGGATCGTCGATCGCATCTTCGCGACCTTCGGCGACAGCGACGTCCGGACGATCATCTGCGTTCCGACGACGCCGGCGATCGCCAAGCGCATCCTCGGCGCGGAGGTCGACAACTGGCTCGTGTGGTGCGACTCCGAACGGGCGCTCGTCGACAGCCTCGGGCTGGAGAGGCTCCCGGCCTTCGTGCACCTTCGCCAAGACACCACGCTCGTGAGCGCGGCGCAGGGCTGGAGCCCGAGCGAGTGGCAGAAGCTCGCGAACGAGATCGCACGCCACGAGAATTGGACGTCACCAATCGTGTCGGGCCGGGGCGACCCCAAGCCCACTCCGGGCTGGCCGATCGCCAGCTGATCCTGCCGGATCCCGCCCGAGCCCGGAGCCGTGACCTGGGCAAACGTGGCTGATGTGTCAGTTGGGGCCAGTGATTGTCTAGCATCGACGCCCATGTCGCGAGGGAGCATGGGTTCCCACCGCGGTGCCGGGATCGTCTCTGCCCGGCGCCTGGCCCTCAGTCTTGCCCTCGGCTTGGCGTTCGGCGCGACCACGATCGCGGTCCCGGCCGGCGCGACGCCCCAAAATGATCTCTCTTCCAAGACCGCCCGGGCGCGGCAGCTCGAATCCCAGATCGCGGCAAACAGCCAGCGCGCCGACATCCTCGACGAGCAATTCCTGCAAGCGCAGAACGCGGTAGCGGACGCGAATCGCCAGATCCTCATCGCCGAGAAGGGCATCGCCGACGCCCGGGCGCAGGAGGCGCAGCTGCGCGCGCGGCTCGGCGGACGCGCCGCGCTGCTTTACATGGGCGCAGGGAGCGGTGACCCGCTCGGGATCAACGCATCGAGTGTCCAGGAGCTCGGCTCGCGCGCCAAGTACGGCGAGGCCGCGGCCGAGACCGACAACCGAATGATCGATCAGCTGAAGGTGCTCGACGAGCAGCTCCAACGGCAGACCGCCGACCTCGAGAAGCAGAAGTCCGAAGCTCAGGACCGCCAGAAACTGGCGGAGACGGCGCGCCGTGATGTCGAGCAGATCAACGCCAAGACGCAGCAGCTGCTCAGCTCGACGAAGTCCGACATCGTCGCTCTCGCGAACAAGATCGAACAACAGCGGCTCGCGGCCCAGGCCGCGGCCGAACGGGCGCGCATCCAAGCCGAGGCCGCGCGAGAGGCCGCACAACTTGCCGCACAGCAGGCGGCCGCGCGTGCCGCGGCCGCCGACAACGGTCTCGGCGTGTCACCGGGCGCCGGCAATACGGGCGCCGACCTCGCCAATCTCCCCGCGCCGAGCGGGGGCGCCGCGGCGGCGGTCGCGTACGCCCGCGCCCAGCTCGGCAAGCCGTACCAGTACGCGGGGGTCGGACCCGACTCGTACGACTGCTCCGGTCTCACGATGATGGCGTGGCGGCAGGGCGGCGTCTCGATGGCGCACGGATCCCAAGCGCAGTACCTGGCGTTCCCCCACGTGCCGATCAGCGAGCTCCAGCCCGGCGACCTCGTGTTCTTCGGGTCGTCGGGGCCGACGAACCACCACGTCGGCATGGTCGTCTCGCCGGGCGTGATGATCGACGCCCCACACACCGGTTCGTTCGTGCAGCTGGTGAGCTACTACCGGCCCGATCTCATTCCCCTGGGGTCGCGCCCGTAAGCATCGTTACGATGCGACCGTGACGCAGACGGTCCGACTCACGGCGTTCTCGCACGCCGCAGGTTGCGGATGCAAGCTTTCGCCCTCCGACCTGCGCACGGTTCTCGGGCTCGTTCGAGGCAACGAATCGCCGACCGACCCCGACTTGTTGATCGGGTTCGACACCGCCGATGATGCTGCCGTATACCGACTGCGGGACGACCTCGCGATCGTCGTCACCACCGACTTCTTCACGCCGATCGTCGACGATCCTTTCGACTGGGGACGCATCGCGGCGACGAACGCGCTTTCCGACGTATACGCCATGGGCGGCGCACCGCTACTCGCGTTGAACCTCGTCGGGTGGCCGCGCGAGGGCCTGCCGTTCGAGCTCCTCGCCCGGGTCCTCGACGGCGGCGCAACCGCGGCGACCGCTGCCGGTTGTCTGATCGCGGGCGGACACTCGATCGACGACGCCGAACCGAAGTACGGGCTTGCGGTGGTCGGTACGGTCGATCCGTCACGGGTGCTCACGAACGCGGGCGCGCGCCCCCGTGACGTACTCGTGCTCACCAAACCGATCGGCCTCGGGGTGATCTCGACGGCGGTCAAGCGCGAGACCGCGCCGCCGGAGTTGCTGGCGATCGCCGTGTCGGTGATGACGACCCTCAACGACACGGCGCGCGACGCCGCGCTCGCGGTGGGCGTGAACGCGGCGACCGACGTCACCGGATTCGGGCTGCTCGGACACCTGCGGGAGCTGTGCGTGGCGTCCGACGTCGGCGCGGTCGTGCACGCGAGCACAGTTCCCGTGATCGAAGGGGTCCGGGAGTTGATCGGCGCGGGCATGATCGCGGGCGGCACGCAGCGGAACCACGCGTTCGTCGCGGAAGACGTCGACTTCGGCGATCTGGCTCTATCCGAGCAGCTCCTCCTGGCCGACGCGCAGACCTCGGGCGGGTTATTGCTGTCGGTCCCGCCGGACCGGGCCGATCGCCTCTTGGACGCGTGCCGGACAGGCGGCACGCTTGCGTCGGCAGTCATTGGCGAGGTCACCGTCAACCGGCCGGGTCCTCGGATCACGGTGCAGAGCTGAGGAGAAGACAAATGGCCGAAGCGAAGGAGAAGTGGGACGAGGTCGGCGACCGCTGGAGCGACCTCGGCCGACGCCTCAAGGACCGTTTCGACGCCAACGCCGCGTTCGGCGCGGACGAGCGGGAAAAGGTCAACGACGCATTGCGTCAGCTCGCGGCGGCGCTGGACGCGGGATTTACCACGGTCGGCGAGACGCTGCGCGATCCCGCGATGCGCGACGAGATGAAGAGCGCCGGTTCGTCGATCGCCGACGCAATCGCGGCGACCATGCGCGACGTCTCCGAGTCCATCAAGCGCCACGGAGCGACGTGATCCAACACGTCAGTGGGCGCGAACGAACTCGTTCAGATGACGAGCGAACCGTGCTTCAGGGGATGACGAGCATCCCGAGCTCGGCCTCGATCTGGGGGCGCGGCTTGAGCCCGAGCGACGCGCGCTCGAGCCGACCGTTGCGGAAGAGCCCGATCATCGGGATGCTCTGCACCCCGTACTCCTGCGCAAGCTTCGGCTCGTCGTCGATGTTGACCTTCACGACCTTGTACGACGACGAGCGCATCGCCGCGATCTGCTCGACGATCGGCGACACCTGGCGGCAGGGCTGACACCACGGCGCCCAGAAGTCGACGATCACCGGCAGCTCACTGCGCAGCACCTGGGCCTCCCACTGCGCGGTCGTCACCGGCGGTACGAGCTCGACCGGGTCTTCGGGCACCGGCTCGTCGGGCCGCTCGCCGGCGAGCACCTCGGTGAGCCACGCACGCGCGTCGCGCAAGCCCTCGAGCGCCACCTGGTGCTCCATCGGATACTCGCGATACACCGTCGGGATACCGAACTCCCGCAGATCGCGGGCGAGATCCCGAGACCGCTGCACGGGGATCAGCGGATCGTCGGTGCCGTGCTGCACGAGCACCCGAACGTCGCGCGCGCCGTCGTCGACCGGACCGGTCATCGCCGCCGGGCTCATCGCGAGCACCCCGGTGGGGTGCACGCGCGGGACACGGTCAGACCTCGAGAACAGGCCGAGGGCGAGTGCGAGCCCGCCGCCCTGCGAGAACCCACCAAAGATCGCGCTCGCGCGATCGAAGCCGAGCAGCGCGCACTGCGCGTCGACGAGAGCGTCGAGCTCCTCGAGCGCGGCTGCAAACTGCCCGGCCACGTCGCCGTCGCCGACCATGTCGTACCACATGTACCCCGGCGTTCCGGGCGCCGGGATCGGCGCGCGCGGCATCACTGCCGCGAACACGCCGTCGGGGTCGAGATAGAGAAGAAGACCACCGAGATCCCG
The DNA here is from genome assembly GCA_030774075.1 of Actinomycetota bacterium. Taxonomy (GTDB): domain Bacteria; phylum Actinomycetota; class Acidimicrobiia; order IMCC26256; family PALSA-610; genus PALSA-610. The sequence continues at coordinate 4,265 of JALYLU010000443.1, forward strand.
CTCGTCGGCGGCGTAGCCGTGCACGAGCAAAAGCAAGCGTTGCGCAGACGATCCCTTCACTGTGTTCGTGACGAGCGCCATGGCCCGCAGATTACGTCAGGTAATTTCTCCTGCAGTCACGGGACCGAGTCGGCTCAGCGGCTCGGGTCGCGGCGCCGGCGACTGTGGGGCGAGCGCTCGGGTGCGAGCGTGTGCGCGGCCCCGACGAGCGCGAGATGCGTGAACGCCTGCGGAAAGTTGCCGAGGGACCGGCGCGTTCCCGGGTGGTACTCCTCCGAGAACAATCCGACGTCGTTGGCGAGCCCGAGCAGGCGCACGAACAACGCGTGCGCGTCGT
>JALYLU010000444.1 GCA_030774075.1 Actinomycetota bacterium
GAACAGATTTGGCCCGTGCGCGCCCGGAATGTAGGTGCGAAAGAGGTGCAGGATGGTCGTCCGCGAGCCCTTCTGATCGCGATCGTCGATCAGGCGCTGGAGGATCCGCGACGCGACGATGCCACTCCCGCGCAAGATGATCGTGCTCGGTCGGCGCTGCAACGCGTCGTAGACGTGTTCATGCGGCTCGTACGCGTTCACGACGCGCCCATAGTCCGTGTACTTCTTGCGGTATTCCTGGAGATCCGGAAGGAACTTGACGCCGGGATATCCCACCGCGACGTGCACGAACCGGCTCTTGAACGCAATGCGCATCGTGGGCGCCGATCCCGGTGACGGCGTGAGGATCGAGAAGTAGCCGCCACCCACTCGCCTTCGGACCATGCGCACGTTGCCCTTCACGGGCAGCGACCACCAGCCGAGACGGTCCGCCTCGCGCCGAAGGGAGCGGAACACCTGCCCGGCCTTCGGGGTGAAGTAGTCGGTAAGGATCGGCTCCGTGAACACCTGCCACAGCGGCGCCAAGCGCTTCGTGAGCCCATGCTCGCTGAGCGCCTCTCGAAAGGCGTAGCTGGGGTAACCCCAAATGTTGTCGGGTGTAGAACTCGAATCGGACCGCAGCCGTTCCCCTTCGGGGATCTGTGACACGCGCGTGAGGTACTTGTACGTTTGCCACGGCTCGTCGATCGCGGTGAGCACGCGAATCGAGGTCGCCGGCACGCCCGCGATCCGCAAGTAATCCGCCATGACAAACGACCCGATTCCCCCGCCGACGCTGACGAACGGCACATCGACAATGGGGATACCGGCGCGGGCGAGGTGCTCGTCGGTCCAGAAGCTGCGTTCGATGAGCTCGTCGGTCAGGTCGCCGCGCGCCGGGGCGCCCGTGCCGGCGCCGGGCTCGAACGCCTCCCCGGAGCCCGGCATCGGGATCATTTTGCGACGGCTCACTTGCTCCCCTGACAACGTCGCGCCCAGCCCCGAAGGCCGTCCGGCCCGAGATTCATACTCCACCGACTTTGCTCGGATCAACCGGCCCCAGATTCTCGACCGCTTCAGCAACCGCGAGCGCGGTGCGAGGTCGATCGGCCGGATCGGGGGCAAGACACGCGGCGATGACCGCTCGCTCCGACGGCTGCAGCGACGCGTCGAGCGTCGGCCCTTCGTCGAGTGCGGTGCGGATCGCGTACAGCGGATCGTCTTCGGGGAGCTCCCCGTAGATGCCGACACCGGTCAGGACTCGATGCAGCGTCGCGCCCAACGACCAGATATCCGACGCCCGTGACGGGCGTTCACGACGCGCGACGATGCCCGGATCGAGATATTCGATCGAACCGATCGCGCCGATCCCGCTGATGGTCATGCCCGGTGCCATTATCTGGGTGAGCCCGAGGTCGGAGAGCTTCGCTCCGCCTGCGTGCAGCAGGATATTGGAAGGCTTGATGTTCCGGTGCACGATTCCGGCCTCGTGGAGCGCGTGCGCGGCTCGGCACGCGTGCGAGACCGCGCGCAGTGCACCCGCTCGTCCGCGCGCGTCGCTCAGTGCCACCAACGAGCCACCCGGCAGGTACTCCATGGCCAAGAAGAAAACCTCTTCCTCCTGGCCCACGTCGTACAACCGGACGAGGTAGTCCGACTGCACACGCGCGGCCGCGGCAAAATGCTTGAGCTCGCGCACCGCTTGACGCACTGCCTGCTGGCCGGCGGCCGTACTCCATACCTTGACCGCGACGTACTCGACGTCCACACCGAGGCGGGCGGGCGGCGCGGCGAGATAGAACCTCGTTTGATTCGGCCCACCGATTGGACGAATGAACGAGTAGTCGGCGATCCGATTCACTTCCGGCCCTTCGGCGAGCGACGAACGCGTGGTGACATTGGCAGAGGCGCCCGGAGCAAGCCAAACTGAGCGCCGTGCTGGCGACGTTGAAGCCCGACGACGTGTCGGCGTACGTCTTCATCGACATTGCGATCATCGTCGTCGTCGCTCGCCTCATGGGCGCCGTGTTCAAGAAACTGGGACAACCGGCCGTGGTCGGCGAGATTGTGGCCGGCGTCATGCTCGGTCCCTCGCTGCTCGGTTCGCTTCCCGGGAATCTCGTGGTACACATCTTCCCGCAAGAGCAGGTTCGCCCGGCATTGAACGTCGTCGCCCAGCTCGGCTTGATCATCTTCATGTTCATCGTCGGACTCGAGCTCGACACGAAGATCATCCGCGGCAAAGAGCGATTCGCGGCGGTGGTCTCCGTGACGTCCGTGGCGCTGCCGTTCGTGCTCGGCGTCCTGCTCGCGGTGGGTCTGTACGAATCGCACAAGCACGTCGGGCGTCAGGTCGTCGACTTCTTGCCGTTCGCATTGTTCATCGGCGCATCGATGTCGGTCACCGCGTTCCCGGTGCTGGCGAGAATCCTCATCGAACGGGGCATGAACCGCACGCGCATCGGCGTCGTCGCGATCGCGTGCGCGGCTGTCGACGACATCCTCGCCTGGTCCATACTGGCGGTGGTCCTCGCGGTCGTGAAGTCGAGCCAGCCCTGGGACTTGCCGCGCATTCTGTTCGAGTCGTTGGCCTTCGTCACCTTCATGTTCGTCGTGGTCAAACCGCGTCTCGCGATGTTGACGAAGTGGTACGAGAAGGCCGGGCAGTTGACGCCCAACATCCTCGCGGTCGTCGTCGTCGGCTTCCTCACCTCGGCCTTCGTGACCTCGAAGATCGGCATCCACTCGATCTTCGGTGCCTTCTTGTTCGGCGTCGTGATGCCGCGCGAGAACAGTGCCGCGCTCTTCAACGAGATCTTCGAGCGACTCGAACAGGTGAGCGTGCTGTTGCTGTTGCCCGTTTTCTTCGTCGTGACCGGCCTGAACGTCGACATTCGTGGGCTCGACGGGTCGGCGCTCCAACAGCTCCCGCTCATCCTGCTCGTCGCCTGCGCGGGAAAGTTCTTCGGCGCCATGGCCGCCGCCAAGTCGCAGGGACTCGGTACCCGCCAGAGCGCCGCGCTTGGGATCCTCATGAACACCCGGGGACTCACCGAGCTCGTCATTCTGAGTGTCGGGCGAGAATTCGGCGTGCTCGACGAGCAACTCTTCACCATGTTGGTCGTGATGGCGATCGTGACGACGATCATCACCGAGCCGGCTCTGCGCGTCGTGTACCCCGACAAGCTCCTCGCGCGCGAGCGCGAGGAAGCGGAACGTCGAGCGCTGGGCACCGAATATGCGTATCGCGTGTTGATCGTCACCGACGGTGCGCCGAAGTCGCTCGCGCTTGTCGAACATGCCGCGGCCCTTGCCGCATTTCCGGCCCGATCCGAGCTCGTGCTGTCCAGACTCCGCCCGTCGAGAAGAAGGCTCGAACTCGGTTCGGGCCTGGTCACCGAGCTGGCAGAGATGACCGAATCGATCGACCAGCTCAACGCCCTTGCGGAGACGGTACGGGCGCGCGGGCTGGCCTGCGTCGTGCGATCGCAATTTTCCGAAGACGTGCCGCGCGAGTTGCTCGAGCAGGCAAACGCGGTACGGCCCGACGTCGTCATGATGCGGCGAAACGGCGCCGCGGATGACGATCCCCTGCTGGCGCTCACACAACAGGACGCGTATTGGCAGTGGGTCGTGGTGGACGAGGCCGAGGGCGGAACCGAGCGCGCCGACGAAACACATCCCGTCGTCGTCGTCCTGAGTGGTGACCGGAACGATGACGCGGTATTCGAGATCGCCGCGCGCGTCGCGTTCACGAGTCGAGCCGAGATGCGCGTGTATTCGACCTCGGGACGTCAGGGTCACGCGGCCCGGCTCGCCGCCCGTGCGCAGCAGGCCGGGCTGCGCGTCACGGTGGCGACTCTCGACGGCGGCGGATCGGAACGAAACCTCGACACCGTCGACGCCGGCGTCGTCGTCCGCACGTTGCGCGACGATCGACGGACATCGGGCGGCGAGCGGTGGACGCTCTCCGTGCGCGCGTCCGACGACGAGGACAGCGGTCGTCTCGAGGAACTCCTCGAGACGTTCGGCAAGCAACCGCCGATGCCGGCGCTGGACGCCTGACGAGGGCGCGGCGGTCGCGGCGATCCGGGCCGATGCCAGCGTGTCACTCAACCAGTGCAGTCGTTCTGCGGGCCGTCGTTCGACCAACTGATATCAATCGTGACGGTTGCCGTCGCCGTGAGACCCGTCGTGTCGTCCTTGATCGTGTAGGTGAAGGAGTCCCTGTACGAGCCGTCGCACGGAGGTGAGTACCAGACGCAGAGGTGTGTGCCGTCGCAGAGCGTGCCGGCCTTCGCCGTGTAGGCGCCTTGATAGCGTGGTGCGCCGACACTGACCACCTCGAAGGCGTGCGGTGCATTGTCGTTCGCGCCAACCACGAGCTCCCACCAGCCGCGACCAGTCGCCGGTTCCACATAGTTCCAGCCATCGGTGTAAGAACCTGTGAAGTAGTCGTCGCCCGCCGTGGGCGGCTGGGTTGGCGTGCCGCCCGTGCCCGTACCGGTCGGCGTTCCGCCGCCTCCGGTCGGCGGCGGCTTGGTGGCGCCACCGCCCGAAGCCGGCTGCGGTTTGGTCGTGGGAGTGCTGTTCGTGGGACTGGTGTTGGGG
>JALYLU010000445.1 GCA_030774075.1 Actinomycetota bacterium
CAAAGAAGCAGACCGCCACTTGGTTGCTGCCCCGTTCCATCGCTGCCCACGCAGCGCCGGCAGCGATCGGAATGTGTGCCCCAACGATCGCGTAAGAACCCATGGCCCCGTGTGACACATCGGTCAAGTGCATAGAACCGCCCTTGCCACCACATATGCCGTTTGCGCGACCGAGGAGCTCGGCCATCAGAGCCCCGGGAGACGCTCCCCGTAGCAACGTGTGAATGTGGCCGCGATAAGTGCAGAAGGTGAGATCGTCCTCGTGCATCGCGTATGCGAAACCGGCGGCGATGGCCTCTTGGCCAATCGCGAGGTGCGAAGTCCCCGCCACAAGCCCTTCAATGAACAGGTCGTACGCCTTTTGCTCGAACATGCGCGCCAGGACCATCATTCGATAGAGGCCGATCCCAGTATCCAGCGCGCCTTGAGCGGCGGTAGCTCGGGTCGTGCTAGGTCTCAACGAGGTTCAACTGAGGCCGGACCCCGCCCGGCGATGGGTATACAAACAGAATGGTGAGGGGGAGCCGACCGGTGTTCCGGAACCCGTGCGCGCCATCGGCACCCCCAGGTGCGTACACGCTCGACCATCCTGAAATTGGATGCTCCTGACCGACGCTGTCGATGAACACTCCCTCACCCGATAGGACGAACTGCCATTCCGCAATCCCGTGCCAGTGACGCGCAATGGTTCCGCCGGGCTCCAGGGCGACGATGCCGCCGTACAGCTGGGCGTCCGCCACGGCTTCATCGATAACCATTGCGACCTTCATAGGAAAGGCGGTGTCACGAGGTCGCCACTGCGCCGGCGATATGGCGACGGACGGATGGTTCGGCACGGCGCGACCATACAACAATCCGTAAACTGTTGACAGTCGGCCCGCACTCCCAGGCTTGGCTATGACCGTAGGAGGATCAATGAGCATGGCAGTCGAGGCGCCCAATGGGATGATCGTGTCGAAGGACGTAATGGTTCCCATGCGGGACGGCGTCCGCCTAGCGACGGACATCTACCGGCCAGCTCTCGACGGAGAGTTGATTCAAGGTCGTTTCCCAACCCTGTTGGGTCGCACGTCGTACGACAAGAACTATCCATGGATGTGGGTTGAGGCGGTCGCCGAGTATTTCGCGCCTCGTGGTTATGCGGTCGTAGTGCAAGATCTCCGTGGGCGTCGCAACTCGGAAGGCGTCGGCCAGTATGCGCACGTCAACAACAAACTCGAGGGGCCTGACGGTTACGACACCGTCGAATGGATCGCGTCACAACCTTGGTCGAATGGTCAGATCGGCACGGTGGGCAGTTCGCACGGTGCGATCGTCCAACATGTCCTGGCGCTGCACAGCCCTCCGCACCTTGGCGCGATGTGGATCGACGTCGGACCGACCAACGGCTACAAGGACCACATTCGCGAAGGTGGCGCATTGCAGATTCACCAATTCGTGTCGCACTTCGCGCATGCGCACGACGCTCCCGAGATCCGTAACGATCGAGCGGCACGCAAGCGCATCCTCGACGCGATGATGAACATGCGGCAATGGGTATCCGCCGCGCCCTGGAAGCCGGGTCAAACACCGCTTGTCGTCGTGCCTGCTCTGGAAAAGAACTTCTTCGAGTACTACTACCGCGGAGCGTACGACGATTTCTGGGCACAGGAAGCCCAAGACCAAGAGCGTCACTTCGGCCGCCACGCAGATGTTCCCATCACATTTAGCGGTGGCTGGTACGACTCGTTCTCAACATCAACCACGAACTACTACGCCAAGATGGCCAAGAAGAACAGGAGTTTGTCGCGACTCGTGATGGGTCCATGGATGCACTCCGGTATGCGCAACGGTCACTCGCACACCGGGGATGTGGAGTTTGGTCCGTCGGCCGCATGGGGCAAGCGGTACAACGAAGAGCGCCTTCGTTGGTTCGATCGTTGGTTGAGGGGAATCGAAAATGGGGTCGAGAAGGATCCCGTAGTCCGCATCTTTGTCATGGGAGGCGGAGACGGAAAGCGGACAAAGGAGGGGCGGCTTTATCACGGCGGACAATGGCGTGACGAGAAGGAATGGCCGCTGGCCCGGACCGAATACACCGAGTTTTACCTGCATCCCGGCGGCCTACTGACAACGAAGCAGCCACCTGCCGACGCTGCCCCCGCTCGATTTACGTTCGACCCAGAACATCCCGTTCCGACCGTTGGTGGCGCCGGCACTGTCTTGCTCGAGCTGATGCCGACCGGGCACGTCGATCCCTTGGATATCGACCACCTGTCGATCCGTTACTGGTGGCGGATGATGACCGTCCTTGGCCCGACCCATCAGAAGGAAGAACCCGGAATGGTGGCGGCGCGGCCGCCCCACTTCGCGCTCGCGACTCGGCCCGACGTGCTGGTGTTCCAGACCGAGCTACTCAAGGACGAGAAAGAAGTCACCGGTCCCATCGTTGTAAAGCTCTGGATCTCTTCCTCGGCGGTCGACACGGACTTCACTGCGAAGCTGATCGATGTATATCCGGCGACTGAGGACTACCCCGAGGGCTACCACATGAACCTAGTGGATTCGATTATCCGGACGAGGTTTCGGAATTCCTTCGAGACCGAGGAATTGATGAAGCCGGGCGAGGTCTACAAGGTGCAGGTCAATTTGCCGCCCACGAGCAATCTGTTTAAAGCTGGCCACCGGATACGAGTGGACATCTCCAGTAGTAATTTCCCGCGGCTGGACGTCAATCCGAACACGGGCGAACCCTCTGGTCGCTACACGCATATGGTTCGTGCAGACAACGCGGTTTACATTGATCGCTCACGGCCGTCGCATGTCGTTCTACCGGTCATTCCTACATGACCAAGCGCAGCATCAACCCCGCAGCACTAACTCGACCCATAGCGCCCTACTCGTGGGCAACGCAAGACGATCACCTTGTTTTTGTCGCTGGTCACGCTGCTCTCGATGCGGATGGCAACGTAGTTGGGCGCGGCGACATCAGAGCGCAAACCGAGCGCACTCTCGAGAACATGAAGCGGACTCTCGAGGCTGCGGGAGGAAACTTGACCGACCTCGTCAAAACGACCGTTTATCTTGTGGACGTCTCTGATTATGCCGGCATGAACGATGTTTACCGGCGGTACTTTCCAACCGACCCGCCCGCCCGCGCGACTGTCCTGGTCGGCCTAGTGGTGGCCGGACTTCTTGTCGAAATCGACGGCTACGCGGTCATTGCCAAGTAAGCGCGATCTGCGAACGATCTGCTCCGCCCTATGGAGTTGGCGCACTCCGCGGGAGGTAAGTACTAAGAGCTTCGGCGAGGACGTCGATGTCACCCTCGCTGTTGTAGACGTGCGGCGACACCCGGATCGCTGACGAACCAGCGTCATGCAACGGATCCCAAGCGGCTTGCACTCCCATACGGCTCGTGCTCGGCTCGCGCCGCACTTTCTCTTCCGCGGTCGCCACGCGCCGTTGCGGCAGAACGAAAATGCCTCGCTGCTCGCAGAACATTGCGAAGCTCCGTGCATCCGGTACGTCAATGGACACGATGCCCGAACGCTCGCCCGGTTCCCACGACGACAGGACGTCAACACCAACGTCGGTAACGCGAGCTCGTAGGTAGTCGGTAAGTTCGAAAACCCGTGTTTGGACCTCCGCAATACCAACGCGCAGCAACAGGTCGACCGTTGCCTCAAGGGCATGCAGCGCCAGGTAGCTTGGGCTTGCCTCGAAGCGTTTCGCGCCCTCAGCAAAGTCCAGAGTTACAGGCGCCGGCATGGCTCCCGGCTGCAACATGGTTTGAATGTACGCACCCCAGTCCGCGTAGTTACCGGGCCGCACGTTGCCCCACCAGGCACTGGCCGGATCGAATTCATCAATTGCCTGGCGGTTGACGTAAGTGATCGCAAGTCCATGTGGCGAACAGAGCCACTTGTAGACGCCCGCGCTGAGAACCGTGACGCCCAACAACGCGGGCCTTACGTCGAGGCATCCGACAGCCTGGATAGCATCAACGAACAGATATAGACCCTGCGCTTTGCAAAGTGCGCTCAGACTCGCGACGTCGACGCGCTGGCCGTTATAGGTGTTGACGAGACAAAGCCCGACCGCTCGCGTACGGGGCGTTATCGCGGCGGCTATCTGCTCGACCAGCATTCGCCCGGTGACGCCGCGAATTGGGGTCACCTCGATCCCTCTGCGAGCGAGTTGGAACCACGCCGCGTAGTCAGCCGGATGATCCATGCCGCCGACTAGGATCTGATCACCCTCTCTGAGCAACCCGCTCGCTGCTAATGCAATCCCGTCGGTTGTACTTCTCGTGAATGCGATCTCGTCGGGCTCACAGAACAGAAGGTTGGCAACCTTCCCACGGATGCGCTCTACGTCCGCTTCCCAGACCGGAAGGCGGCCGCGCGCAGAAACGTCGCGACTCCAGCGCAGCACGAAGGCTTCGACTGCCCGAACCGCTGAGACGGGCCATGGGCCCATGTAGGCGTTGTCCAAATAGGTTGAAGACTGCGTGACCTGAAATTCTCGACGGAGTTCGTCGATCTTGGCACGGACGAGCATCGTCATCAGTTCGCTAGACCGCGCACGAGC
>JALYLU010000446.1 GCA_030774075.1 Actinomycetota bacterium
GGAGCATGCTGTCGCGGCGGGCACGCGTCTCGCCGAGCACCAACCGCAAACGCGCGTGCGGGTGTTGCTCGACCCGGCCGATCATCCATTCTGCCTGTTCTTGGACTGAGCCGACGGACTCAACTGATCATGAAATTCGTGCCCGGCGCGAGCGACACAGCGGCCGTGCTCAGACTCACGCCCTGGTTGACACAACCGCCACCGTTCGGGCTGTTCACTGTCATCGACGTGGACGTCTTGCCCACGAAAACGGTCCCGCTCGTGAACTTGCCGGAGATCTTGGTCGACGTCACCGACGCGTACGTCAGCGCGAGCGCTCCCATCGACGTCTTTCCGTTGTTCCACGTGACCGACACGTTCGCGGTACCAGGCTTCGTATACGCGATCACCTGCGCGCAGTTCAGCTTCTCCGACTCCTCGGCGCGGAAGGTGAAGTCTCCGCCGGTAATGTCGGGCGTTCCGGTGCAGCCCGAGAGTGTGCCCTTTGCGGTGAGCGTGTGGGCCACGCTGACCGTCGGCGACACTGGCGGCGTCAACGTCAGCGTCCCGGCGAAGGTCGTGCACGTCAATACCGCTTTAGCCGTGGCTGACGAAGCGGTCGTGGGCGACGAAGCCGACGTGGTCGACCCGACAGGTGGGGAGCTCTTGGACGAGGCGCTACTCGAACACGCAGGCAGGAACGCGATCGCGATCAACGTGGCGGTCGTGAAAACCAGACGTCTGCGCACGCGCGTGACCTCCGTAGCGGCGAAGTTGGTGGCGCACCCTACATCGTCGGCGCGTCGCGACAACATGGTGTCGTGAACGCCTTTCCGATGCCCCGAAGTCTCCTCGATGCCGCGACGAACGAGCATCGTCGGGCTTGGCTGGCGAACCTGCCCGAGACCGTCAAGAAGCTGGAGCAGGGTTGGTCATTGGATATCGGCGAACCTTTTCAACCGGGTGGTCAGACCGCGTGGGTCGCACCCGCGCGCACGAAGACCGGTGAGGACGTCGTCGTGAAGGTCGGCTGGCGCCACCCCGAGGCCGCGCACGAAGCGGCCGGGCTGCGCGTCTGGGACGGACAGGGTTCGGTGCGGTTGCATGCGACCGAAGAAACCGAAGACACCATCGCGCTGCTCATCGAGCGTTGCGTACCCGGGACCGCACTGGCGCGTCGACCGGAGCCCGAACAGGACCTCGTGATCGCGTCGTTGTTGTCCCGGCTGTGGCGCGAGTTGGCTCCCGGCCACCAGTTCCGACCGCTCCAGGAAATGTGCGACGCGTGGGCGGACGCCTTCGAGCGCAAATCCGCGTCCCGACCGGGAGCCCTCGACCCCGGGCTGGCGCGTGAAGGTGTCGGCGTGTTTCGTGCCCTGCCTGCGTCAGCCGAGCGCCACGTTTTGCTCTGCACGGACCTGCACGCCGGAAACGTGCTCGCGGCAACGCGTGAAACGTGGCTCATGATCGATCCGAAACCCTACGTCGGCGACCCGACCTACGACCCGCTGCAGCATCTCTTGAACTGTGACGAGCGCCTGCACGCGGACCCAACCGGTTTCGCCCGCCGTATGGCCGAACTGCTCGCCCTCGACCCCGACCGTGTGCTCTTGTGGCTGTTCGCCCGCTGCGTCGTAGAGTCCGTCGACTGGCCCACGCTCGCTCCCATCGCACGCCTGGTCGCCCCCAACTAGGAGGTCGGGATGGAGATACCGGTTGGTGAACGGTTCGCCCGGGCGGTCGCGGCAAAGGACACCCAGACGCTCCTCGGCCTGCTCGACCCGCAGATCGACTTTCGCGCCATGACGCCGGGCCGTTTCTGGGAGGAGAGCTCGGCGAGCGCGGTGGTCGACGATGTGATCTTCGGTCATTGGTTCGAGCCCACTGATCAGATCGAGGCCATCGAAGGAATCGAGCACGGCATGGTCGTCGATCGTCACCGCGTCGGCTACCGCTTTCGCGTGACGAACGCGAACGGCACGTACACAGTCGAACAGCGGGCGTACTTCGGCGTTCATGACGATCGCATTTCTTGGTTGAGGATCATGTGCTCGGGCTATCGGCCCGTCGAGCAACCAACCGCTTGAACCGTCGTTCGGGAGTCAGACGCGCTGGTCGATCTCGTGGATTCGTCGGGCCATGCCGTGGAGGAGCGCGTCGCGCATCGCCGGGACCTGGTCCAGGGCCTGCGCGAAAGCTGCAGGCGGCAGCGTCACGCACGTCAGGGTGCCCGCCGCCGTGACGGTGGCGTTGCGCGGCGCCGGATCGAAGAGTGACAGCTCACCGAAGTAGTCCCCCGGCGCGAGTCGGGCGACCTCCTGGCCGCCGCGTCGGACCGTTGCGCTGCCGGAGGTGACGACGTAGAAGCCGTCGCCGGCGTCGCCTTCTCTCACGACGTCGTGCGCGTCAGCAACCGAGATCGCGTCGCCCAGTTGGGCAATCAGGTCGAGCTGCTCGGTCGAGCACGAGCCGAACATCGGAATTCTCGAGAGGTACATCTGGTAGAGCGCGCGGTCGTAGCCGGCCATCGGAACATCTCCACGTTCTTCCCTGGGGCGAGCGGATAGTACCCGGATCATGGAGCCGGCTCACGCGGCGACGACGACCCGAACGATCGCGGCGTAGAACACGAGCCCGGCGGCGATCACGAGCGCGTGGAAGACCTCGTGATAGCCGAAAACGGCGGGCACGGGGTCGGGGCGCCGGGTCGAGTAAACGACCGCGCCGAGCGAGTACACGACTCCGCCGAGCAGGAGCAGCGAGAAGGAGATCACGCCGAGCTCCCGCCACAACGTGGGCGAGAACGCGAGGGCGGTCCAACCGATCGCGATGTAGAGCGCGGCGACCAACCACCGAGGAGCGTGCAGCCACAACATCTGGACGCCGATCCCGACGACTGCCAGCGACCATACGACGCCGAGAAGAACACGAGCACTGCCGACGTCGAGCGCCGCGACCGCGACGGGCGTGTACGTGGCGGCGATGGCGACGACGATCATCGAATGGTCGAGCCGGCGCAGGCGCAACCTGACCGCGGTCGACCAGCGACCACGGTGGTACAAGGCGCTCGTCGCGTACATCGCCGTGAGGCCGATGGTGTACACGACTGCCGCCCATCGCACCGACGTCGTGGGCGCGAGGACAACGAGCACCAGGCCGAGGATCGGCGACACGAACGCGGCAATCTCGTGGGAGACGCCACGATGGCGCGGCTTGACCGCCGGCCGGACTTCAGACGGAGGCGTCTGCTCCGATTCGTCCATCGCGTCACCTCCTCGCTCGTACCAGGCCCCGGCTGTACCAGGCGCGGCAGTCGCCCTCGAGTGAATAGCATCATCGCCTCATGACTGGCGAGACCTGGACCGGCGACGCCTGCTCGCTCGTCGATGCCTTTCGACGCGGCGAGCGCTCCCCTCGCGAAGAGCTCGAGTCGACCTTCGCCGCGATCGAGCACCGCGACCTCAACGCATTCTCCTTCCTCGATCGCGAAGGCGCATTGCGGGCGGCCGAACACGCCGACCTCTCGCGGCCCTTCGGAGGCGTACCCATCGGCGTGAAAGAGCTCGAGCGGGTTGCCGGCTGGCCCCAGACCGAAGCGTCCCTCGTCTTTCGCGACCGCGTCGCCACGCGTACCAGCACCATGGTCGAACGACTCATCGGAGCCGGTGGCGCGATCCCCGTGGGACTCACCACCGCCAGCGAATTCGGCGGACTGAACGTGAGCGTGACGAAGCTGAACGGCGTCACCCACAATCCGTGGCGCCACGGACGGACCACGGGTGGATCGTCGGCCGGCAGCGCGGCCGCGGTCGCCGGAGGACTCGTTCCGCTCGCGACCGGGGGCGACGGCGGCGGCTCGATCCGCATTCCCGCCGGCTATACCGGCTTGCTCGGGATGAAGGGCACCTACGGCCGGATCCCGCGCGGTCCGGACGCCTACTTCCGTCCGGGCACGGTCGTGCTCGGGTGTCTCGCCCGATCGGTGCGCGACGCGGCTCGCTACTTCGACGTGTGCGCCGGTTACGACGCGCTCGACCCGTCGAGCCTCCCCGCGCGGCCCGGCTGGGAAGCGAGCCTCGGCACCAACGAGCTCCGCGGCCGTCGGGTGGCGGTCGTGCCGGCACTCGGCGGCGTCACCCTCGAGCCCGGCGTCGAGGAGGATCTGCGCGCGTCGGCCGCGGCGTTGATCGCGGCCACCGGAATGATCGAGGTCGACCTCTCGATCGACGTCCCGAATCTCGCGGCGCATTGGATGATGGGCAACCTCGCGACGCTGCTCGCCGAGCTCGGTGATCGCTGGCCGCGCTGTGCGCCCGACCTCACCGACGAGATCGCCATCGGGCTGCTGCTCTCGCAGTCGATGTACAACCTCCGCACCGCGGCGGTGGCGGAACAACAGCGCATCCGGGCGAACGAGGCGATGGCCGCCGCGTTCGGCGAGGTCGACTTCGTGATCGCGGCGACCAATCCCGGCGTCGCGTTCGCGGCCGAGGCGCCGATGAGCAACCCGTCTGCAAGCTTCGTCGACTGGGCGAAGGCCAACCCGATCGTTCGGCTGGGCTTCCGCTCAGTCATGGGC
>JALYLU010000447.1 GCA_030774075.1 Actinomycetota bacterium
TTCTCGAGCGCCGTGAAGACCGGCAGAAGATTCGCAGTCTGGAAAACAAATCCCATCGACGACGCGCGTTGCTCGGTGCGGCGCGCGTCATCGGCCGAGGCGAGGTCGACACCGTCGAGGACGACGGAACCGGCGTCGATCGTGTCGAGTCCGGACAGGCAGTTGAGGAGGGTCGTCTTTCCCGATCCGGAGGGGCCGGTCACAGCCAGGAACTCGCCCTCGCGCACTGTCACGTCGACATCGACGAGCGCGTGCACGACCTCCGCCTCGGTCCGGTACGACTTCACGACACCCTGCGCAATCAACACCTCCGCCCGGCTGAGTGTCACGAGGTCAACTTCCCCCCATTTCCGGGAGTGTGCCGTTCTTCAGCGGGTTCGTAGGCGAGCCCGACTTGCACGACTGGATCGCCAGCGGCCCCGTATAGCCCGCGTCGGGATCCTCGACGATCACCTCCGAGAGGCGCTTGATGGTCAATTCCGCGAACTTCGACCGAACACAATCCAACGCCGACCCGGTCAGATCCGCGGGCGCGAAACGCATGTACAGATCGAGCACGAAATCGTGCGCACAGCCGAGGTAGGAGGTCATCACCAACTCGCGTAGATCCTTGTCCGGGATCTGTGCCATATCGTTCGCGATTTGGTCCACTTCCGGATCCTGAACGACGACCCGGGCGACGCACGCGACTTCGTCCGCGGTCGGCGCTTGCGTCTGGTTCTCCGGATTGAGCAGGCGACGCGCCTCCGCGAGCTGCGCTGCTGTCGGCGCGCCGGTCGAGGTACCGGCGCGGGCGTCCTTCGCCGGCTTGCTCGCTGTACCGGAGTCGCCACACGCCGCTATCGCGGTGACAGCCGACACGATCGACATGATCGACACGATCCGCGCCCACAGATCAACCGGTCGCGGCCCCCGAAACATGCGTCGACAAGTTAACAACGCCGCAACCGACCGACCACGCGGGCGTCGCGGTTCCTCTGCAGTGGGCACACACCTCTCGAAGACCGCCTCTTCAGTCGGTGTACTTGCCGAGTTGACGGAACCAGCCCAAGGTGTCTTCCACACCCCACGACTCGGCCAGACGACCGGCGGCCACGCGATACACAGTGGTACCCGGCTTCTGGTAGCGCTGTCCGGCGGGCGCGATACCAAGGAAAGGTTCGCCGGTGAGCGTGCCGCGCTCGACGTACCGGTTCGCGATCCTGTCGCCCTCGACGATCAGATCCTCGATCGAGATCGCAACGTCGGGGAACGAGCGGCGCAGCATCTTGCAGACGCGCACGTAGTGATCGCGACCTACGTTCGCCCGGCCCTCGGCGCCATAACGGGCGGTGTAGTCGTCGGCGAGAGTCGACTCGCACACCGTCCAATCGGACCGGTTGAAGCCCTGTTCGATATGGCGACGCACGAGCGCCTTCATCTCGTCAGAAGTCATCATCACCTCGCGGTCGCGTCGCCAATCGAGAGGCATTATGTCGCCAACTCGCGAAATAGGCTGGCCGCGTCATGGACTGGGACGTGTGTGCACACGGCTATGGGCTCGCGGAAGCGCCGACGATCGACATCGACGGATCGCTCGTGTTCTCCGACGTGCTCGGCGGCGGCGTCTACCGCATCGACGGGAGCGGCAAGGTGACCACGGTGGTACCCAAGCGGCGAGGGGTCGGCGGCATCGCGATCCACGAGGATGGCGGGATCGTGTGCTCCGGTCGCGACCTGGTGCACGTCCGCGAAGGCCACGACCCCCGCATGGTGCTCCACGTCGACGGCGTCGCAGGATGGAACGATCTGTGCACCGACGCAACGGGGCGTGTGTATGCCGGCGCGTTGCGCTTTCCTGTGTTCGACCCCCAGGCCCAGGTCGTACCCGGTGAGCTGTGGCGTGTCGCGCTCGACGGCGACCCTACCGTCGTGTTCGGCGACGTGATCCACGCGAACGGCGTCGCGTGCACTGCCGACGGCCGCACGATCTATCTCAGCGACACGCGCCAACAGCGAATCATCGTCTTCGATATCGAGCGTGCCACCCGCCGCGACATCGACGTGTCGGCGCTCGGGCACCCCGATGGGATGGCGCTCGACGAGCACGGCGCCGTCTGGGTGGCGCTCGTGTCCGGCGGCATCGCGCGTCTCACACCCGACGGCGACGCCGACCGGAGGCTCGAACCGCCGTCGGCGTTCACGACCAGCCTGTGCTTCGCCGGGCGCGATCTCTACGTCACGACCGGCGGCCATTCCGAGAGCGCCGAGTTGCGAGGCTGCGTGCTCCGCACGACCGTCGATGTCGCCGGTGCGCCGGTTGCGCCCGCTGGGGTCTGATCAGAGTGATCAGACTGGTCTACTCCTTGCGACCCCGTCGCACCGGCTCGAGTGCGGTGACGTAGTCGACGAGTCGCAGCGCGATCTCGAGTCCGAGATCGGACGCGCCGAGGTCGGGATCGGGCCAGATCTCCGACACTCGGCGCCAGGCCTCTTGGCGCCCGAGGAACGCGCCGACTTCGGCTTCCTTGCCGAGGGCGCGTCGCCAGCCACGCTCGTGTGCAAGGAGGTGCGCGATCACCGAGTCGTTCTCGGCCGCCTGGGGATGTTCGGCGTGGAAGCCCACTTCGAGCGCGAGTACCGACGCACCCTCGACCTCGTCCGCGCCGATCACCTGCGCCTCATAGTGCTCGCGGATCGGTTTCTCCGTACCGAACCACACCTTGATCCCGTAGCGATGCGCGCGGTAGCGGCATGCACCGAGCTCAACGGGAGCAATGCCGCGCAGAATGTCGCCGACATCGTCGAACAAAGACTCCTCCACGCGGCCAGCTTGCTCGCCGCGTCGAGGAGGAGCCAACCGCCGCTGATTACCCGCGTCAACCGACTGCGACGGTTGCTCTCCCTGCGTCAGCAAAGCGACGAGAACGTGGTGAGGTTGCGATCGTAGGAATAGGCGCCGCCGAGCTCTCGTGATGGCACGTCATGCGCGAACCATGAGATCCCCGCAACGTCGGTCACGTGATACGTCCGGCCGCTCGTACGCACCGTGAAGCTGGGGTTGGCGAGAAACTCGACGGGATCGGCCACCTCGAGCAGATCGTTGAAACACGCGCCCGAGGCGGGGTCTCTCCACGCGGGCACGGCGTTCGTCACGTACGGATCGTTGAGCCACTCCGCAACCTCGTGACTGAGCACGTACGCATCCGACCGTGACGGTCCGACCAAAACGTTCGGAGTGAAGTATCCGGTGTAGATGAGCGTCGTCGGAACGGTTTTGCCGGGCGGAGCGAATGCCAGGTGGAAACCCAAGAAGGCGTCGCCCGCTACATCCTTCACGACGATGATCAGGAGCGACGACGGGTCGTAAAAGTCGGCCAGCCGCGGCGCGAGGGACAAGAGGTACGACGTCGTTACGGTGCCGGCGGGCCCGTTCGAGGTGTCGAGCGCGTACCGTTTTCCATACGGTGTGCTTGCGTCGCGTTCTGCCCGGTCAGGCGGTATGTCGCGTCCTACGGGTGACGTCGATTGCACGCCGTGAACTCAAGTTTCCATGCCAAAGTCCATGCCACGGTGGAGACCCGCTAGGCGCTGACATCGTCCGAGTCAAAGAATGCAACGAGCCGACAGCTCGTCGATGCGGGCGAGCCACGGCGCGACGGCGGGATGGGCGCAGCGCGAGCGAGCGCGGTCGAACAGCGGACGCGCCCGCGCGAGCTCTTCGGGGCCGCCTAGGCGTAGGTTCATTTCGGCTTCGTTGTAGTCGACAGCGATGAGAAGGGTCTCGCTTCCTTGCTCGGTGAGCACATGGCGCGCTTCGTCGAACCAGGCTCGGGACTCGTCGATGCGGCCGTCGAGCGCGCACAAAAGCGCGAGCGCCCAGCGGCCGTCGGTCTCGACGTAGCGCACGTCTGGCTCTATGACCTTGGTGCGCAGGTTGTGCTCGACGATGTCGACCTCGTCGGTTCGTTGGAGAAGCCAGAGCATGTAGACGACGGCGTGGAGGATGAGGGGATAGTTCGGGGCCCAGCCCCCGGCGCGCTCGACGACTGGGAGCACCTCACGGAGGACCGCAATGGCTTCTTCGGTGTTGCCTTCTTGGGCGAGTAGGAACCCACGAACGGCGGTCATTGCGATGAGGGCCCAGCGCACGTCGGGTGCGTCGCCGTAGGGTACGGGAACGGAGAGCGCCGCTGACGGGACGAGCTGACCCAACACAATCCCTTGGCCGCCGAACGCGGCGAAGAGCTGGAACGCGGCATTGGACGTTGCTGCGATACGGGGCAGGAGCGTGATGCCCTCGGCCAGGCACGCCTGCGCCTCGTCGTACTCGCCGAGCACGTTGTGCACCCGCGCGAGCATCGCGAGATCGAGCACGGCCGAAGGAATCACGCCACGCGCGAGCGCATCCGCGACCTGCTCGCGTAGATGATCGCGTAGCTCGCGGTGCGCACCGAGCACCCACAGCGTGACCATAACGTCGCCGCCGCACGCGGCCGCATACTCGTAGACGCGTCGGGCCTCGGCCCGCGATTCGAGGTAAGGGGTCCAGGTCGAAAAC